>NZ_JAPX01000036.1:0-110381 GCF_000524355.1 Veillonella sp. ICM51a | reverse complement strand
TTTGCAAAAAAATAATGTTGGAAGTGACACCGTAGTGGTGTCACCCCAACATTTATTATAGAGCCTACAAGAAAGGGAGCCTCTCGGGGCTCCCTTTTGATGTATATATTTTTAGTATAATGGAAATATATAATAAGCGAATGTGATAAAGAGTGGCATGGTCACTGCCGATAATATGGTTGTACCCATTACGATTTGCGTAGCGTATTCTGGGTTGTTTTTCATTTCGATAGCGATGAGGGCCATGTTGATAGCCGTTGGTACGCTATAGGTAATGACGATTGTTTGTGCCGCAATTGGATGCATAGGACCATAGAAGGTAATAAATAGTATGGTCATAACAGCGGCTAATAGGGGACTTATGATAAGTCGTAATGCACTGGCTAACATGACGTCAGCTTTAAAGAAATTCAATGGGGTCCGGTTAATTTGTACCCCTAAGGCTATCATGGCTACACCAACGAAGGCGTTAGCAAAGATGTTGAGGGGAGCAAAGAAGAAGAGCCCGTGAAGATCGAATGGCAATAATTGGCATAGTAAGGCTAGTGGAATGGCGTATACCATCGGCATGTGGAATACGACATTTAGTGCATCTTTCGTACTCAATCGACCTGCACCTGCTTGATAGAATCCATAAGTATTGCTCGTAATGGTTTGAATAATCATGATAGATACTACACTCACGAGTCCTAAGTTGGCATAGGGTGTGGCCCCATCGATGACATATGGTACATTAGCAAATACAAAGATGGCAAGGGCAACCCCCATATTACCTACATTATTGAACATGACACAGTTTTTTAATGTTGCGATTTTAGCTACATCGTACCCCCGTATGCGCCCAATAATTTCAGAAATAATAGAGTTTAGTATAAGTACACACAGTGCACAGAAAACAATTTCCAATGTACTTGAAGTGAATTTAGCCTCATACATCGCCCTAAATACGAAGGTGGGCAATAATATATAGAAATTAAGTTTGCTCAGTGTATATAAGTCAAGTTTAAATTTTTTATCTAATACAAATCCAACGCCTATAAGCATAAATATAGGAATCATGGAATTCATGAAGATATGGCCTATTAATGTTAATAAATTCATGGTCTCACCTAGAGTTCTATAATATGTATAATTGTGATTACAATCATGGCATACTTCGGTTATAATCAATATACTATGTTATATATATCATACATTTCATATATAGCTTATACCTGATTTCTTTATAATAGTATCATACCATAGGATGTAGTGTTTAGGTTTATATTTTTAAGCATTTATATGTATTAATTCCGTAGGGAGCAGGAGGTTGTATGAGAAAAATTCTATTAGTTTTAATGAGTATTTGTGTGCTTGCCTTTGTAGTAGGCTGTGGTAATGATGCAAGTAAAACTACGGATAGCGCAAAGCCAAGTACGTCTGAAAAGATTACAATTCAAGCGGCTGCTAGCCTTAAGGGGGCTCTTACTGAATTAGCAGATGCGTATAAGAAAGAGCATAACTTAGCAGATGATCAAATCACAATTAACTTTGCTGGCTCTGGCACATTGCGTCAACAGATTGAACAAGGTGCACCTGCAAGCTTATTCATTTCTGCAGACGAAAAAAATATGAAGATGTTACAAGATAAAGATTTAGTAATAAATGTAAAACCATTTGTAACAAATGAACTCGTTCTTGTAGTTCCTAAAGGACAACCTAAAATTGAGTTAGATCAAATCGCATCTGTAAAACGTATTGTTTTAGGTAATCCAGATACCGTACCCGCTGGTAACTATGGTAAGCAAGTACTAACAAAATTAGGTGTATGGGACCAAGTAGAACCTAATGTGGTATATGCTAAAGATGTTAAAGCTGTAACGGCTTCCATTAGCCAAGCGGCTGGTGATGCGGGCTTTATCTATAAGACGGATGCTATTGCAGCCGGTGATGCAGTTGAAATTGCTGCAGTAACACCTGCAGATTCTCATGATCCTGTTATATACCCTATCGGTATTATTAAGAAATATGATAATGCTTTGGCTCAAGATTTCTATACATACGTAATGAGCCCAGAGGGCCAAAAAGTATTGGAAAAATATGGATTCTCTACGTCTAAATAAGAATTTAACGCTAGCTTTTAGGGCTAGCGTTTTCTTATGATACAATAGAGTTATAATTTATTATCCGGCAGAGATTCGGTAAAGAAAGGAGGCCCGATATGAGTCCATTTTGGTTGTCATTGTGGGTGGCGAGTTTAGCGCTAGTTATTGTTATATTGACTGGCTTAGCTGCTTGTTACTGGATGAATCGATGTAAGTGGAGTGGTATCGCTGTTCTAGATGCCCTAATAACATTGCCGCTCGTGTTGCCTCCAGTAGTAGTTGGCTTTGCTTTGCTTATGGTATTTACACCGGGCTATACATTCGGCGCTTGGTTAGAATCACATGGTTTAGGCGTCGTATTTACTGCAGCAGGTGCCGTTGTGGCATCTTCTGTTATTGCCTTTCCTTTGTTTTATCAAACGGTGCGGTCCGCATTGCAGTCTGTAGACCATAATATGGAGGACGTAGCACGTACATTAGGCGCTTCAGAGCTGCGTATATTTTTTACAATCTCTGTACCATTGGCATGGAAGGGGATTTTAACGGGCAGCATATTGGCATTTTGTCGTGCTATGGGTGAGTTCGGTGCTACCATATTAATCGCAGGTAATATTCCTAAAATTACGCGTACCATGCCACTTGCTATCTATTCCTATGTAGAGGCAGGACAGTACATGGATGCCTTTGAACTCGTTATTTACATTTGTGTGCTTACATTAACGCTATTGAGCGGTATTCACATCCTTACAAAAGGATCCTTGTTCCGTAATTTAGGGCGTAATTAGGAGGGACTATGATTACATTTTCTTTTACCATAGCAAGACCTTCTATGATTGTGAAAGCCGATGGTACTTTAGCTTCAGGAATTACGGTGTTAACCGGTTCATCTGGAAGTGGTAAAAGTACGTTTATTAAATGTATTGCAGGGTTAGTGAAACCTACAACTGGTATCATTCGATGCGATGAACGAACATGGGTTGACCGAGATCAAAATATATGGGTGCCAGCTCAAGAGCGTCAGGTAGGATATATGCCACAAGGCAATATCGTATTTCCTCATTTATCCGTGGAACACAATATTACATATAGTAAACGAGGCACACCTGATATGTGTGATTCTCTATTAAAACGTTTAGGATTAGAAAAATACCGTAACACTAAGGCGGGGCGCTTATCTGGTGGTGAACAACAACGTGTGGCTTTAGGTCGTGCACTCTATTCAAAACCAACTATATTGCTTCTTGATGAACCTTTATCTGCATTAGATTGGAACCTTCGGAAACAAGTGCGTGTGGATCTGGTTTCCATCATTCGTGAATGGGACGTGCCATGTGTATGGGTGACCCATGATGAAAGCGAAGCTGATGCAGTTGGTGATAGACACTGGAACTGTGAAGACGGACAAATTATTATACCTGAATAGTAAAACACCTTCATAAGCATGATTGCTTATGAAGGTGTTTTTGTTTTAGTGTTGTTTTATTTCGACAGATGAGTTTTCTGTATGACTTATGAAGCCAACGATAGCTGTAACGACAAATGCCATTGTAAAGGCTGGTAATGTAGCACCTATTGTGCTTTCACTATGTAACATATAGTGGTATAAACCAACGGATACGGCCCAAATAAGACCTCGTACGAGATAAGCGGATAATGTTTGTACTTGTTGGCGATTGATAAAGTAGTCCGCCAAAAGAATGGCAATCATCGGCGCAAATACAGAGCCGATGAGGTATAGGAAGTCTGTAATATCATCCATTGGATATAGAATGGCAGCGATGGTGCCGACAATAGTTACGATGACGGCGATGCCTTTACTAGATGCACTCTTGTAGATAGTCGTACTAGATACGCCTGCAGAGTAAGCGTCCATAAAGGTTGTAGTTACGGTAGAGAAAATAATAACGATGAGGCCCGCAAGGCCAAGTCCTGCATTCATCATGATAGTAATGATGGAGTCGCCGCCGCCAAAGATAGCGGCACTAAGACCTAAGGTGTACATAACGATACTTGTTACAGTGTAGACTGTAGCACTTGTAAGTGATGCGGAGAAAGGTTTTTTACTTTCACGGGTATAATCACTGATGAGAGGTAGCCAAGATAGTGGCATGGCGATAGATAATTCAAGGGCAGCGATGAAACTCATGTTACCGCTAGTTAGAATGACACCTTCACTAGGCCACTGCGATATCATGTGAGCACCCATGTAAAGGGTGAGGCCTAACAATAGAACGGATACGATAGCTTGAATATAGCCCGTATTGTGGAGGCCAATGAAAAGCCACAAGATGACAAGCGCGCCAATAGCTATCGTCCAAATTATAGGAGATAGAGGTGCTAGTTCTTGTAAGGCTAGCATAGCATCGTAGATCATGATGCTAGTCCAGCCGATAAGTTGAAGCATATTTAAAAAGGCAAAGCCTTTAGCCCCTAGTGGGCCAAAGCTGAAGGCGGTAGTATTCATACTGCCTTGCCGCAAACGTCCACCGATGAGGCCAGCCCCAAAGAGCAGTATGCCGCCGATGATATGTCCTAAGATGATGGCATATAGACCTTGGGTGAGTCCTAAGGGGGCCAGATAGGTTCCTGTCATAATTTCCGCTATAGATAGAGCGGCACCAAACCATATCATGGCGAACTGTGGTTGTGTAATGTGTGTGTCTTTCATACGTCCTCCTTGCCAAGGAGTCATAGAAAAAGCCGAGTTCATAGGAACTCGGCTATTAATCCTCTATGTTCCCTACGTTGGCATTATCCAAATCAGGTTATGGGTTAAAGCATTAGCTTACTCTCAGCCCACTCATGTGAGCACCCCGTTATGGCTTCATTATAGGCTGTTAAGAGAACCCCGTCAATTATTTTCTTGCATAGATTGTATAATGATGTTATAACTAGAGTATAAAAATATATTGCCACTAGGGGTGCTTTTGCTGAGATTGACCATTCAAAACCCTAGACCTGATCCAGATAATACTGGCGTAGGAAAGTGGAGTGCAACATAATACTAAACTATTACGAGACCATTCCATTTGGAGTGGTCTCGTTTTTATATGTTTGGAGGTATTATGAAATTACATACTGCATTGACAATTGCTGGTACTGACCCAAGCGGTGGCGCTGGCATTATGGCTGATTTAAAATCTTTTCAAAGCCGTAACGTATACGGCATGGCCGTGGTTACGTCCGTGGTAGCTCAAAATACAACGGGTGTTCATCACGTAGAACATCTATCCTTAGAGAGTATAGAAAAACAGTTACACGATGTGTACTCAGATATTATGCCCCAAGCTGTTAAGACGGGCATGATTGCCTTGCCGGAGATGATGGATCTCATCTATCCTTATGTGAGTAAGGGAATTCCGTATGTAATGGATCCCGTTATGATTGCCACTAGCGGTGATCGACTCGTATCAGATGAGGCGGTACATTTCTTAAAATCTAAACTGATTCCTACCGCAACGGTTATCACTCCAAATCGCAGTGAGGCAGAGGTCTTAGCCGATATGTCTATCACTTGTGAAAGCGATATCACAACGGCGGCCAATCGTATCTTACAAGACTTAGGTCCTCAAGTGGTCATCATTAAAGGCGGGCACATCGGTGAAGATGCAACGGATTATGCTTTCACTAAAGATGGTAATATTCGTACGTGGACGAGCCCCAAATATGATACGGTGCATACTCATGGTACGGGCTGTACCTTCTCAGCGGTTATTACAGCGGAGCTTGCTAAAGGCCGTGATGTAATGGATGCCATCGGTATTGCCAAGGACTATATTGCTCTTGCTATTAAGTACAATCCAGCGTTAGGCAATGGGTGTGGCCCAGTTAACCACATGGCCTATGGTTTATTGGCGAATGGAACTGAAACAATGGATGAGCTTTTGAAAAACGATGAGAGGAGACTGTAATATGACTCATGAAAATCCATATATGACTGGCCAAACAGGGACAGAACTTAATATATTAGAAACATTGCGTCATCGAAATCCTCTCGTGATTTGTATTACCAATGATGTGGTACGAACCTTTACTGCTAATGGACTACTAGCCATTGGAGCATCGCCCATCATGAGCGAATGTAGTGAAGATTTAAAGGATCTTATTGTGTATGCATCAGCACTGCTCATCAATATTGGGACACTTACACCTGAGAAGGTTGGTTACTATAAAGAGGCTATTAAACTAGCGAAGGAATATGATGTACCAATTATTCTTGATCCTGTGGGCTGTCATGCAGGAGCTTACCGATTGTCGGTGGTCTTAGATTTGATTAAGACTGGTTCTATTTCGTTATTACGAGGCAATCAAAGCGAAGTTAAGGCTGTTTATGATGTACTGAGTTCTGATAATAAGGATGAAAACTCTCCGTTAGGTAAGGGCGTTGATGGGGCACAGGTAGCGGATAGTGCCATTATCGCATATCGTTTAGCGCGTCTTATTAACTGTCCTGTAGTAGCAACGGGCGAAGAGGATTATGTATCTGATGGAACTCGAGTCTTTGCAGTGCCTCATGGTCATTCGATTATGACTGCTGTAACGGGAACAGGCTGTCTCTTAGGGGCCGTATTAGCAGCCTTTTTTGGAATTTATGATTCCTTTAAGGATAGCCTATCTACAGGTGAATTTCTTGCCTATGCATTGGCGTATTATGGTTTAGCTGGTGAAAGTGCTGTTAAGGTAAGTGGAATAAAACCAGGTAGCTTTAGCGTAGCCTTTATAGATGCTTTGTATACGCTAGATGATGAGGTGCTTGTATCTGAAAATCGTGTGCAGTCTGTAGTTGTACCAGATCAATTACAAGTGTATTTCGTGTGTGGTACACAAGATACAGAGCTTAACAAAAAACGGTTGCTCGAAATCGTAGAAGATGCTTGTCGTGGTGGTATAACCTGCTTTCAGTTTAGAGAAAAGGGCGATGGTACATTAGAAGGTCAACAGAAGTTAGAACTAGCACAACAGTTACAACATATCTGTGCCAAGTATCATGTGCTCTATATTATCAATGATGATGTAGAGCTAGCGGTCGCTGTTAATGCGGATGGTGTTCACGTAGGGCAAGACGATATGTGCTTAGAAGATGTGCGTACTATCGTAGGTCATAAGGTAGTGGGGATATCCATCCATTCCATAGAGGAACTCCATAAGACAGATGTACTGTATGCTGATTGTGTAGGCGTAGGTCCTATGTATACAACTAGTAGCAAGCCTGATGCGCAAGAACCATGCGGCCCGGAACGTACAGCTGAACTACAGGCAGAAGGATTAACCTTACCATGCGTTGGAATTGGTGGTATTACCAAAGACAATGCAATGGCAGTACTCCGTGCTGGCGCTTGTGGTGTTGCCGTTATATCTGCCATTGCCCATGCAGAAAAGCCTTATGAAGCGGTTCGACAATTTAAAGAATTAGCATCTAGCCTTTAATAGTAAATAGTATGACTTACGACTCTTAATACATATATAACTAATAGAACACAAAAAAGACGATGACCGAAGTCATCGTCTTTTATATTGAGGTTGTCTGTACATACAGTTAGGAAGAACTGCACTTGCAGTATTACATATCTGTATTTAAAATATTATTTTATCTAAACTTATAGATTAGATGGATTCAACGTGGCGTTGGAAGAAAGCTTGTGGGTGAGCACATACTGGGCAAACTTTAGGAGCTTCTTCACCAACGTGAATGTAACCGCAGTTAGCGCAAATCCATGCAACTGGTTGATCGTTGTGGAACACTTTGTTGCCAGAAACACGAGCTGCTAATGCAAGGTAACGAGCTTCATGGCGAGCTTCGATTTTACCAACTTCGCGCATTTTGAAAGCGATAGCAGTGAAGCCTTCTTTTTCTGCTTCGTCAGCGAAATCTTTGTACATTGTAGTGTGTTCATAGTTTTCACCAGCTGCTGCATCGCGAAGGTTAGCTTCGATATCAGCGGAAATGTCGCCACCATGAAGAGCTTTGAACCAAACTTTAGCATGTGCAGATTCGTTGTGAGCTGTTTCTTCGAAATAATCAGCGATTTCGTTCATGCCAGCTTTACGAGCTGCTGCTGCATAATATGTATATTTTTGGAATGCTTGGGATTCACCAGCAAATGCTGTTTGAAGATTTTTTTCAGTGTTAGAACCTTTTAATTCTGCCATTTTAATACTCCTTTGTACTTACATCAAATTTCAAAATTTTTACCTTAGTTATATATTCATAACCACTTGGTTGTGAATGCAATGGTGGGTAACTCACTTGAGTTTAAGTTAAATAAAAACTTATTTATATACTGATTAGATAGACACTTGTCTATATTTGAAAAAAGCACTTACTTATCTTTTAAATGAGTACTTACCTATAGTTGTAAAGAGGCACTTGCCTATAATTTACACCACAATGTTTTTGATTCGTATACTTAACGAATAATCATTGTTGACTATATTGTAACATACTAAATGAGAAATGCAAGTGTTTTTGTAAAAATTTATTTCGAAAATTTTCTAAATGATAAATGTTATCAATGTAGTAAATAAGCGGTTTTTGAAAGTCTGTTAAGTAATGGATTTATTAAAAATAGAATTACTGATAATGAGAATGAGAGTTACATGGAAAATCATTATTGTTTATAGAACTGTTTGTTTTTGGTAACAATTCTGATTAAGCCGATAGATCTTATTAGTCAAAGTGTACTTTTACCTATATTGGAGAACATATTTTAAGTATAATAATATATATATAATAGAAATAGTATAAGGAGGCGCTATGGCGTTTATTAGATATTATGTGGGCGATATAGTACAAATGAAAAAATCGCATCCCTGTGGCAGTGATGAGTGGGAGGTCAAGCGCATAGGTACAGATTTTCTTATCGTTTGTAAAGGTTGTGGTCATCAGTTGTTGATGCCTCGCCCTAAATTTGAAAAGGCAGCGAAGAAAATAGTATCGCGCTTGCCTGAAAATGAATGAGGTAGGACTATGGTGCGACTCACTGATTATGTTACGAGTGGAGGATGCGCGTGTAAGATTGGTCCTCATATATTAGAACGTGTTTTAAAGGCCGTTACACCTGTTACAAATGAACATGTTCTAGCTGATATGACTGGTGCTGATGATGCAGGGGTATATCAAATTTCTGATCAACTTGCCCTTGTACAAACATTGGATTTTTTCACGCCTGTTGTCAATGACCCTACGTTATTCGGTAAAATTGCAGCGGCTAATGCATTGAGCGATGTATATGCGATGGGGGGGATACCCCTAACGGCGATGAACATCGTTGGATTTCCTGTTCCCTTAGTAGAACAAGGCGTATTGACGGATGTACTCAATGGGGCTGCGTCCATTGTTTCTGAATCTGGTGCAGCTATTGTAGGTGGTCACAGCATCGAAAATAAGGAACCTATTTTTGGCATGTCGATCACAGGTCAAGTTAATCCTAATGAGATTTGGAAGAATAAAGGCGCTCGAGTAGGGGATGTATTGGTGTTAACAAAACGTATCGGCACAGGTATTATGAATAATGCGTTGAAAGCTGATTTATTTCCTACTGGTACTGCACAGGCGGTTGCTAGCATGAGTACGTTGAATCGTGTGGCTGCTGAGGTGGCCCATAATTTTACAATTCATGCGTGTACTGATGTGACGGGCTTTAGTCTTATGGGACATTCTGTAGAAATGGCGAGTGCCTCTAATGTAACAATTCATATCAAGACTTATGACATTCCGCTCTTTGATGATGTCATTGACGCGGCTCGAATGGGCCTTGTACCAGCGGCGTCCTATGGCAATCGTAAGGCTATTACAGATGTACAAGTAGATAAAATATTAGATTCTGTGTGGACAGATATTTTATTTGACCCACAAACATCAGGCGGTCTTTTATTCTCTGTGCCTGCTGCAGAAGGACCGGATTTGGTGAAAGCTTTACATGATGTGGGCGTTGAAGGTGCCACTATAGTTGGTGCCGTTGAAAGCTTTAGTGGCTTAGCGGTACGCGTCACTAAATAAGATATATTACAATTTTGATTTTAATAGTATATAGAGTAGTTGTGCGTTGATGCTTTCACAAAATATATAATAATATTGAGGTAAATAATGAGTAATACAAATGAATTAACTGTAGATGTGCGTGGCAGTTTGTGTCCAAAACCTGTGATTGAAACGAAGAAGGTAAGCGATGCAAATCCAGACGCGATTATTACGACCATTGTAGATAATGAGGTGAGTCGCGATAATGTAGAGAAATTTGGGAAGTCTCGTGGCTATGATGTGGCAATTGGACAAGATGGTATAGATTTTTTCATTAAACTTACGCCGAATGTAGAACCTGCACCGGAAATTGGTTGCAAACCTATGAATTATAGTGACCGCATCATTTTGATGACGAAAGATTATCTTGGTGAAGGTAGTGAAGAACTTGGCCGTAATTTGATGAAAACCTTCTGGGTGTGCATGGTTGAAGCCGACATGAAGCCATCTACAATTTATTTCATCAATAGTAGCGTTAAAATGGTAACCAACGATTCTGTTCATTTAGACAATATTAAAAAGTTAGCTGATCTTGGTGTTGAAATTGCTGCATGTGGCATTTGTCTCGACTATTATGGTCTAAAAGATCAAGTGGGGGTAGGCTCTATTACAAACATGTATGCGATTACAGATGCTATCGTTGGGGAAAATCTTGTTAAACTATAATACTCGTATCTATGTTGTAAATGATTAAGCAATATTAGTGGGGGTGAGGCGTTGAACAATAAAAAGTTGCTTGTCGTTTTTACATCCTATTATTTTGGGGATAAAGCAGATAAGATATTAACAGAACTTTCGGTGCCTCACCAACTGATGGCTACACCGCCAGAATTGAATGATATGTGTGGTTTGTCCATTCAAATAGACTTGAATACTGTAGAACAAGTTCAGACTATCCTAAAAGAACATAAGATTAGTAAATCAGGCTTATTTTGGTATGAAAAAGGGAAACCAGTTTTAGCTTATAAAGATTAAATCGATTTTTTAATATCGAAATTTATCTATATATGATAACATTAATATATAAAAATCTTATTGTATAAGGAGATATACATGGTTGATTTTACCTTGCCTCGCGAATATATAGACGATATGGTCGTCCGTATGGCCCATCATAGTACAGCAATCGAGGGGAATACGTTAACACAAGGGGAAACAAAGAGTATCCTATTAGATAATATGATACCCCGTAAAATGGATTTGCGTGAGTTCTATGAAGTATCTAATTATCGCGACTATTTAGTATTCTTGCTGGAATCATATCAAGAAGTAATTACGATAGATATCATAAAAGACACACAACGATTGTTACTAGCACATATCCGTGATGATAATGGGCAATTTAAGATTGTTCAAAACATGGTTATTGGTGCTGATTTTGAGCCAACAAAACCATATCAAGTACAAGAAGCTTTAAAAAACTGGTGTGATACCTTGCAATATCGATTAGAAATATCCCAAAATGATGAAGAGCGGGTGCGTGCCATTATGGAACAACATTTGCAATTTGAACGTATTCATCCTTTTGCTGATGGTAATGGCCGTACAGGAAGAGCTCTTATTGTACACGCTTGTTTACAACAGAAATTAGCGCCTATTATCATTAACAAAGATGATAGAGGTGAATATATGACTCTGTTAAATGATGGTGATTTAAATGGCTTATATAAGTTAGGTCTTGATTTATTTTATAAGGAAAAAGAACGTATGATTCTATTTGGTCAAAATTTTGGCTAATGAGCATCATATGTTATGTATCTAGGTTAAGTTTTTGGAATAATATAATGAAAGGTTGAATTTCAATGAGCAAATATGAAATAGAAAACGTAAAATTAACAGCCCCTAAATTGGATCGTAACGATTTAGAATATGCTATGACATATCGTTATGCATGCAAAAAATTCGATAGCACTAAAAAGATTTCTGACGATGATTGGAATGCGATTCTGAATGCAGCGCGTTTGTCTCCAACATCTCTTGGCTTCGAGGCGTATCAATTGTTGGTGATTCAAAATCCAGAAATTCGAGAAAAGATGAAAACTTATGGTTGGGGTATCTTAGCAGGGCTTGAAGCTAGTCATGTAGTGGTTTTCTTAGCTCGTAAAAAGGCAGATCTTGAATTCGATTCATCATATATCCGTCATATTCAAGAAGAGGTGAAACAATTACCAGCTGAAATTGATGCGGCATATCGCGAAAAATATGCTCAATTTACAAAAGAAGATTACAAAACATTTGAATCTGAACGTGCGGCCTTTGACTGGGCATCCAAACAAACGTATATTGTTATGGCGAACATGATGACAATGGCTGCTTATGAAGGCTTAGATTCTTGTCCATTAGAAGGCTTCAATCAAGATGATATGACCGCACTCTTAGGTGATGAACTTGGTCTGTTCGATACTAAGCACTTTGGCATTGCTGTAATGGCTGCCTTTGGTTACCGTGATGAAGAACCTCACCGTAATAAAACACGTCGTACAATGGATGAAATTGTAAAGGTCGTTGAATAGAATATATCAAAATATTTACAAGAAGAATGTTAGGACCATAGAACACTACTTTTGCTAAAGTATGCCAACTTTATATATCGCACTTCATTTAACCTTTAAACATGAATGGTACGTTATAAATATACATAATATTTAACATATCTGTATATTTAGATGATTTTTAAGATACATGTATATAAGCGTAAAGGAGTGATTATATGTTATGGTCAATTATTGTTGGTGGTTTTATCGGGTTCCTAGCAGGTGCCATTACTAACAAAGGCGGTGCAATGGGCGTTATCGCTAAAGTTGTTGCTGGTTTAATTGGATCGTCCGTAGGTCAGTCCCTATTTGGTACCTGGGGTCCTAGCTTAGCAGGTATGTCCTTAATTCCATCTGTATTAGGTGCAGTCATTGTTGTTGCTGTAGTCTCATTTTTCTTCGGAAAAAGGGGATAGTAATCTACTTATAAAAGTAGGTCTAATATAGCTAAACGTGATTTTACATGAAAGGAGTCACTATTATGGCATTAGAAGAAAAACTCAACCAAGCTAAAGGTGCACTAAAAGAAAATGTTGGCAAATTAACTGGTGACAAAAAATTGGAATCAGAAGGTGCCGTAGAAAAAACAACTGCTAAAGTTAAAGACGTTGTAGAAGATGTTAAAGATGCTGTAGAAGGCGCACTTGACGGCTTGAAAAACTCTGTTGATAATGATAAAGAATAAACTCGTGTTTATTCAACAACCACATAAAGAAAATCTCATTAAGAGACAACAAAAAACCAGTAAATCGTTCGATTTACTGGTTTTTTATTGCTATTAATTTGTATTATACGTTGAAGCGGAAGTGTGTTACGTCGCCGTCTTTCATAACATATTCTTTGCCTTCTAGGCGTACAAGGCCTTTTTCTTTAGCAGCATTTTGGCTGCCGCAAGCTTGTAAGTCATCGAAGGATACGATTTCAGCGCGGATAAAGCCTTTTTCAATATCGGAGTGAATTTTACCAGCTGCTTGAGGTGCTTTTGTGCCGTTTACAATTGTCCATGCACGAGCTTCCATTTCGCCAGCTGTGAAGTAGTTGATAAGACCTAAGAGTGCATAACTTGCCTTGATAAGCTTAGTTAAGCCAGATTCTTCAAGACCGAGATCTTCTAGGAATGCAGCGGATTCTTCATCGGATAACTCAGCAATTTCGGATTCGATACGAGCGGATACAACAACGATGCCAGCACCTTCGTTCTTCGCGTATTCTTCTACGCGTTTTACGTGTTCGTTAGCGGAGTAATCAGATACTTCATCTTCAGAAATATTAGCAACATAAAGAGATGGTTTTGCTGTAAGTAATGTCAACTCTTTAATCATTTCTAACTCTTCTTCGTCTAGACCTTGGGCACGAACTGGTTTTGCTTCACCGAGACCTTCGATAATGCGTTCTAGCAATGGTAACTCAGCGCGAGCATCTTTATCGCCGGATTTTGCAATTTTTTCAATGCGTTGTTTCCGTTTTTCTACGGATTCAAGGTCTGCAAGGCAGAGCTCGGTGTTGATGATTTCGATGTCTCGGATTGGATCGATAGAACCTGCAACGTGAGTGATATTAGGGTCATCGAAACAACGAATAACTTGTGCAATTGCATCTACTTGACGAATATGGCTAAGGAATTTGTTGCCTAAACCTTCGCCTTTAGATGCACCTTCAACGAGACCTGCAATATCTACAAATCGCATAGCAGCAGGGAGGATGCGTTTGGAACCGAACATTTCCGCTAATACAGCTAGACGACTGTCTGGAACATCAACAACACCTACGTTTGGCTCAATTGTACAGAATGGATAGTTGGCAGCCTCAGCGCCAGCTTTTGTAATAGCGTTGAATAATGTACTTTTACCAACATTTGGAAGGCCTACGATGCCTACTTCTAAATTTGTGCTCATGGTACCACCTTTATTAAAATTAATTTCGTTCTTTGTGAAAGCTTTCATTAGAAATATGGTTTCTTATAAAAGCCTTGTCAAACACATATTATATCATATTCTAATGGATATATACATTTCTATAGAATTGGTCTGGATTATTTATCAAGAAGTGCTATAATATTAGAGAGAAAGTTGAAGTTTCTTATAAAAAATAATGATAAGTAGATGTATTTATGTAATAAAAATATAAGTTTTTCTTATGATTTGTTTTATAGAAAATTTTGATGAGTAGATATGACTATGTCAGTGTGCAGGCGGACGTGTCATTTTGATTGAACGTAAACGTCATGTAACGCTGCTAGGAAAGGAAGTTAAGTATGTTTTCTAAGTTATTTGATAGTTTTTTAGTTCACTATTTAGAACGTTTTAATGATCACTGCTTTAGTGTAAAAGTGGGTGGCAATGAATATACCATTGGCGAAGGTACACCTGAGTTTACCATTCGTGTAAACCGCGATATCCCTAAGAAAGATTTGCTCGTTTCTGCTGAACTTGCACTTGGCGAAGCGTATATGCGTAAGGATATTGAAATAGAAGGCGATTTATTCAAAGCTCTTTGTGTTGTACTAGGTCATGTTAATAAGGATTCTATCAATAAAAAGGTACTTAGTTCTCTCTTTAATGTAGGTCTTAAAAAGAAAGATCAAAAACAACAAGTGTCTTCTCACTACGACCTTGGCAATGATTTTTATAGCTTATGGCTTGATAAGACAATGAGCTATTCTTGTGCGTACTTTAAACATGAAGGTGATAGCTTAGAAGATGCACAATACCAAAAGGTTCATCATATTCTCGATAAATTATATTTAAAAGAAGGTATGACATTACTCGATATCGGTTGTGGTTGGGGATTCCTTTTAATTGAAGCAGCCCGTAAATATGGCGTTAAAGGCTATGGTTGTACATTGTCTGAAGAACAATGGAAGAAAGGCCAAGAACGGATTAAAGAATTCGGACTTGAAGGTCAAGTCGAAATCGAACTCATTGATTATCGTGATGTAGCTGCATCTGGTCGTACATTCGATCGTATCGTCAGCGTTGGTATGTTGGAACATGTAGGTCGTCCTAATTTCCCATTGTATATGGAGGATGCATCCACTATGTTAAATGATGGTGGTTTATTCTTGCTCCATTATATCAGTGATCCATCAGAAAAAGAATCTAGTGCATGGATTCGTAAATATATCTTCCCAGGTGGATGCTTACCGTCTCTTCGTGAAATTGTTTCCATTGCTTATGACTATGATTTTAATGTTATCGATGTTGAAAGCTTGCGCTTGCACTACTATAAAACATTGATGCATTGGTACAATAATTTCCAAGGTGTACGTGACCAAGTAGAAAAGGCTCGCGGTACTGAATTCGTTCGCATGTGGGACTTATACCTCTGTGGTTGTGCAGCAGGTTTCTATATTGGCAATATGGATTTGCATCAAATCCTTATGACAAAAGATGTTAACAATGAATTGCCATTAACGCGTTGGTATTAATAGATAGATTTTAATATGAAAAAGGACCGTCTTAAGGCGGTCCTTTTTGTGTGTCGTCATACGCTATTGTTAAATGTAAAAAGAGGATAACCGAAGTTATCCTCTTAATGTGCGTATAGAATTATAGAGAGTGAGCTCGCAATTCTTCAGCAGAATGTGTGGAAATCCAAGCTGGTGGAATATCGAATACTGTGTAGCAACCAGTGCCGCCGTGTTTAGCGAGACGGTAGATACCACGAGCGTATGCAACAAGCGCAGAGCCTGTGAATTCAGGGTTAGAATCAAGTTTTAAAGAGTATTCAATAACATGACGAGTGCCGTCAGTGCTTTCACCAGAACGAAGAACGAAGCCACCATGTGGAATACCCTTGTGGTCGCGATCAAGTTCTTCTTGGGAAATGAAGTTGACTACAGTTTCGTAACCTACGAAGTAGTTTTCCATAGTTTTGATTTCGTTTTCAATTTTTGCTTTGTCTGCATCAGGAGCAGCTACTACATAGCATTCACGAAGGTGACCTTTGTAGCCATCAACGTCTGGAGTTTCACCATTACGGATAGCTTCAAGGTATTGTTCTTTAGGAACAGTGTATTGACGAGCATCAAGAACACCATCAATACGACGGATAGCATCGGAGTGACCTTGGGAAACGCCGCGGCCCCAGAATGTGTAAGATTTGCCGTGAGGCAAGATGCTTTCAGCGTAAACACGTTGTAAAGAGAACATGCCTGGGTCCCAACCGCAAGAAATCAATGTAGCAGTCTTAGCTTCTTTAGCTACTTTGTCTACATTAGCAAAATGCTCAGGGATACGTGCATGTGTATCGAAGGAATCGATACAGTTGAAGTATTTTGTTACCATTGGAGTTTGTTCGATAAGGTCTGTTGCGGAACCGCCACAAAGAACCATAACATCGATCTTACCTTTGAAGTTTGGTAGATCTTCCATAGTGTATGTAGGAACACCAGACACTGTTTCTAAGCCTTTACGACGAGAAAATACGCCTACGAGTTCCATATCTGGTTGCAATTTAACAGATGCTTCTACGCCACGGCCTAAGTTGCCATAGCCTACGATACCAATACGAATTTTGCTCATATTAGCCTCCTATATAATTATAAAATGTAGTGTAATAACTAATATACTTATTATAACATAGAAATTTCTCTTTTTATAATATTCTATAGAGTTATACAGCATATATTATGTGGAGAGAATAATTCGTTTGTTATTATTCATCATTATATCGATACATTGCGTATGGGAATATACATAAAAGAAAACATCATATGTACAAAAATTGACACATATACCCCTACTATATATACAATGAATATATGCATATTATTGTGTATAGTTTGAGGAGGTTATGAGATGAGAAGAACGATAAACCTTGCTGTTATTGCTGCTTTAATTATTACCGGTGCTAGTGCAGAGGTCATGGTGTCGGCCACTACAGTTGAAAGCCATACGGATGGAAAATCCATTGGGTTGAATTTGTGGGGTGAAAATAAACACTATACCGATGATTTGACCGTCAATGTATCTGGCCTTGGTGTAAATGGAAATAAATACCATAATAACGTTACCGGTATTTATGCTCTTGATGGATCACAGGTTGCCATAGATAAAAATGTAAATGTAACGGTTGTAAATCCAGCACCTGCGGAAAGTGGAGAGAAGCGCAGACCAGACTTAGCACACTATTACATGAGTGGTATATATGCTGGTTATGGTGGGGTTACAAATGATGGTAATAATGATGATACTCGTATTACCGTACAAGGTAATGCCAAAGTAGATGCCATTGGCGTAGGTTTGCAAGCTAATAAGGATGGATACATTCGGATTCTAGGTGGGGCAGATGTAAAGACACATCCTTTAACGACATCTGATACATATTCTGCACTTTCAGAAGAAGGATTTGTCTATGTGAATACTGGCATGGATGGATTGAAACCAGGTGCTAAGGACGTCAATATGTATGGCAATATTGGTTTTATCAATAAAAACTATGGTATTGATAAAAATCCACACAATCATGAATCAGAAATTTCATTGGGATTAACGACACCAAATTCTAAATTAGTGGGTGGTGTACTCAATGAATTTGATGAAAGTAACAATAATCCTCATCATGGCGGTTTGAGATTATATTTACAAAATGGTGCTACATGGCGTAATGAATGGTTAGGAGCTGAACGTGAATACCCTACACAAGGCCGACCAGATACTGCAAATTATCTCTATACAGGTAGTAAGGTAGAGCATCTTATAGGTGGTGCCACAGAAGGTAGCCGCGGCATTATCCAAGCCGTAGATGCACGGCCTATTACGATTAATAATTATGCTGGTCATATAGCTATTGATTATGAAAAAGGTGCACCTGCTGCAGAAAACGGTAAAGGTGAAATTGTAATTAATCATGCTGACCCTGGCTCTTCTGTTACATTGCGTAGCTCCGTAGATGCTTTGAAAGAACATGCTAATGCCGAGATTCCAGGATTAGCAGAAAATCAATTTGTGAAGAAAATAGTCTACACTGGATATACGAAGGGTGAGCGAAACCTTGGTGTTAATGTGCATTTAGAAACAGGTGTGATTAGTCCTACATTAAATGCTAAACTTAGCCCGGATGATTTTGATGCAGCTGGACGTGCTATGGTGTCTAATAAAACCGTATTATCCACTAGTGAAAGTGAAATTGTATCCGGTGCTAAGAGTGCATTAGCATCTTCTGTTATGCAAATGCGAGCTGATACCAATGATTTACAACGCCGCTTAGGTGATGTGCGTCTTAACTCCGATAATCAAGGCGTATGGGGCAAATATATTGGTGGTAAATCTAAAATTACAGACTCTGCCTATGTAAATCAAAATTATAATATGGCGCAATTGGGCTATGATACGAAACGAGGAAACTGGATTGTAGGCGGTGCCTTCTTGTATGGTACAAACAACAGTGATTATGCACTAGGTTCAGGTTCTGGTAAAACTGCGGGGCTAGCAATCTATGGGGCTAAACAATTTAATGATGGCCGTTACTTAGATATTATTGCTAAAGGCAATCATTTGAAAAATGATTTTACCGTACATAACAGCTTAGGAACGTCGTTGAGTGGTGACTACCGTAATACGGGTGCATCTTTGAGCCTTGAATATGGTAAACGCATCAAGAGAAATAATGGTTTCTATATTGACCCTAGCGCAGAATTGATTCTTAGCCGCTTATCTGGTGAAAGCTTCGATGCTCGTACGAATACTGGTAGCACCGTTCATATTAATTCTGATGCGGTTAATTCCGCTATAGGGCGCTTAGGAATTGGCATTGGTAAGGAAGCTAAGAATAGTAATGTTTTCCTTAAAGCTGCATTGGCGCATGAATTCTCTGGCAAGATGAAAGCAACCTATAGCATGGCCGGTGAACCAACGACTAATAGCGTAGTAGATTTGAAGGATACTTGGCTTGATCTTGAACTCGGTGGTTCATGGAGTTTCCGCCCAAATACATATGTATATGGAACATTTACTAAAAACTTTGGTAGTACTGTTGATACATCCTATCGTGTAGATGCGGGTATTCGTCATAACTTTTAATTAGTATCTAGATTTTAAAATAAAAACGGTTGTGAAACATTCGGAGAGAAGGTTTCACAACCGTTTTGTATTACATATTTTTAGTTATAAATGTATTAGAATTGTAAAGTTTTGATGCGTTCTACGGCACGGATTGTATTTTCGCGGCTGCCGAATGCAGTTAAACGAAGGTAACCTTCGCCATGTGGACCGAAACCAGAGCCTGGTGTAGACACGATTTGTACCTTTTCAAGAAGCAGATCGAATAATTCCCAGCTTGTCATGTTGCCAGGTGTTTTTAACCAAATATAAGGTGCATCAGTACCACCATATACAGTAAGGCCGATGGATTCGAGGCCTTCTTTGATGATGCGTGCATTTTCTTTGTAGTAAGCGATGTTTGCGCGAGTTTGTTCGCGGCCTTCTTTGGAATATACTGCTTCAGCACCACGTTGAACGATGTAAGGTACGCCGTTAAATTTAGTGCATTGACGACGGTTCCACATAGGATTCAAAGGTTGACGTTCACCAGATTTAGTTTTGCCTGTTACTTCTTTTGGAACGACTGCGTAGGCACAACGTGTACCTGTAAAGCCAGCAGTTTTAGAGAAGGAACGGAATTCAATAGCTACTTCGCGTGCACCTTCGATTTCATAGATAGATTTAACAGTGTCTTCTGTGCTGATGAAAGCTTCGTAAGCAGAGTCGAACATTAAGATAGCGTCGTTTTCTTTACACCATTTAATCCATTCAGCTAAGCGTGCACGACTGAGTACTGTGCCTGTAGGATTGTTTGGAGAGCAAAGATATACGATATCTACACGTTCAGCAGGAAATTCTGGAGAGAAATTATTTTCTGCAAATGTAGGAAGATATACAACCTTTTCGAACATACCATCAACAGCTTGACCTGTACGACCGCCCATAACGTTGGAATCAAGGTATACAGGGTATACAGGGTCAGTGATAGCGATGATATTATCTTCGCTGAATAATTCTTGGATATTACCAACGTCGGATTTTGCGCCGTCAGAAACGAATACTTCGTCCATACCAATTTCGATGCCATATGGTTTGTAATCGCCTTCGATGATTGCTTTACGAAGGAAATCATAACCTTGTTCAGGACCATAACCGCGGAATGTTTCAGCTTTGCCCATTTCTTGAACAGCCTTAGTCATAGCATCTACGATAGCAGGTACTAAAGGCAATGTTACATCACCGATACCAAGACGAATAATGTCAGCATCTGGATGAGCTGCTTGGTAATCCGCTACTTTTTTAGCAATGTTAGCAAATAAATAAGAACCTTGTAGGTTTAAATAGTTTTCATTAATATTAGCCATGATGACTCCTTTTATAATTTAGAATTCTCTCTATATAGTAAAGTATATAAGAAAATGGTGCAAGAGGTTTCTATAGAATGTCGAAGTTATTTTTTGTCTAATTATTTTATAGTGTATTCCTATAGTAAATAATGTTTAATGGGAAAATTATTACTCGTTTTATGGCGTATAATGAAAGTATCAAATAGTTATAATTTCTTTATAATAGATAGGGCTCTTCATTGTTTACTCATAAAATGTCTGTTGATATAATGAATTTATATTTAAAAACATTATTTGTATGTAGGAGTTTTTTAGTGATTATGTGTAGTGTAGTAAATTATTATTATGGGGAGGGAAATGATAATGATAGATAATAAGAAGTCAATTGATGAGCTCTTTCTTTGTATTAAGAGGGAGGATAAATTAAAGGAATTTAAAAAAGCCTTTGGTTTGAAGCATGTTAATACAGAAGAATATTTATTAAAATTTGTAGCAAACTTTTATAAGGCTCCTATTGTAAATTACAAAGGTTATATAAACGGATCTAAGAATCTTTATAGTGAGATTATAGCGAAAACTCTTGTATCAGAGGATCTCATTAAAGAATGGGACAAATTGAAACCTGTAAGACCTAATCATTTTGATACAGACCATACGCCTACTCAAAATGAGTTATCAATCACCAATCGAAAAGAAGAAATTTTAGCAAAATTATTATTCTATCAAGGTGAGGTTAAGGATTTAGGTTATATTTTTGATTACCAAACACCATTAAAAAAAGCTCGAAGCGACTCTTATGGAAAAATAGATTTATTAGGTTATAACACGGATGATAAATACTACTCTGTTATTGAATTGAAATATCGTCCATCTGGTAGTGATGAAACTTTACTACGATGTGTTTTAGAAGCTTATACATATTATAAATTACTTGATTTAGATCAGATTGTATCTACTGATAGTCATGAAGGTATAAGTGTTTTAAGAAATTTAAAGGGGTATAAGCATACCAAGAACGCTGAATTAGTTATTTTATTTGATGAGAAGGCTTGTACTGAAAACGATGGCGGATATAAAACAAATTTAATGTTACGCCTAAATCCGAAGGATATTGCTAACGCGGTTTATCCATCCAAAACAGTTGAAAGCCAACAACATAAAGAGTGCCAAGAGTTACTTACAACTGATAAACGTGATTCTTTGCGAATCTTGTGTGAAACAATCTTAAAGCAAGAGCCTCATTTAAAACAAATTCGTTTTGCTGTATTACGTGTGGAGACGGTCGATGAATCCCATAACATAGAGCGTTCATACCGAGCAGAAACATTGCTAACAATTTCTAGAAAAGGTTAAGTATGAATATAATTATCCATCGTGGCACTCATCAGATTGGCGGTAGTGCCATAGAAATTAGTACAGCATCTACCCGCATTATACTGGATTTTGGTAATGAATTAAGTTTAGATGAAAAGTACACACCTATAAATTTAGATATAGACGGTGTTACAAAAGGGATACTAGATTGTGATGGTATTGTGATTTCACATTATCATATGGATCACTTAGGACAACTAACCTCTGCATTACCAGAAATACCATTATATATGGGGGAACTGAGTAAGGAAGTGGCTATGATAGCTACTCAACATCAAGATAAAGATTTATATTTACGTTTGTTAGATGCAAATACATTTCGTGGAGGCGAAGCCTTCACTATAGGAAATATACATATTAGACCTTTGGTTATCGACCATAGTGCTGTGGATAGTTATATGTTTGTTATTGAAGCAGAAGGTAAACGTGTCTTATATACAGGTGATTTTAGAATGCATGGGGTACGAGGTCATGTATTAGAAAAGCTAATTAGGACGTATATAGGTAACGTTGATGTATTAATTACAGAAGGCACCTCATTATCTCGAAATGCTCATGATGGGATATCTGAAAGAGAAGTGCTAGACGATATTTCTTCATATATTCAAGATGGAAAATATGTCTTTGTTATGTGTTCCTCTACGAATATTGACCGTATTATGGGGATTTGGCATAATATGCCGACTGATAAGGTATTAATTTGTGACGCGTATCAGAAAAGAATATTAGATACGGTGATTGATAATGTGTACTATAATAGTTCATTGTATCGTAGACCTGATAGTCCACTAGTTCTTGATATAGGGGCATATCCTAAATATTATATGGATAATGGATTTGTTTCCTTAGTAAGAGGAACAGAAAATTATATTTCTCAAATTAAAAAATTCCCTAAAGATGATGTACGTATTATATATTCTATGTGGACAGGATATATTGAGGAAAATCTGGCGTTAAAAGATTTGCTAGATACGTATCCATCTTATATATGCCATGCAAGTGGTCATGTATGTAAGGCTGATTTAGTTAAGTTTATCGATATGGTCAATCCTGATGTTATTATTCCTGTTCATACTGATAGTCCTGAGAACTTAGAGAAAATAGCATCTCATAGGAGTATTTATGTAGTTGATGATAATGAGCCGTTTATTATATAGGACCCACTTGCTTTCATTTTACTTATAGGTTATAATAGTAGAGCTTATTAATGGTAAGCACTTCCTACCCCTATGTGTCGATAGGGGCATTAGTCCGAAAGAGGAGGTGATTTTGTATGAACAAATACGAAGTCATGGTTATTGTGAAACCAGCTGAAGAAGAAGCAACTAACGCTGTCATTGAAAAAGTGGAAGCTTTAATTGCTCGTGTAGGCGGCACAGTAGAAAAGGTAGATCGTTGGGGCAAGCGTCGTCTTGCTTACGCAGTGAAAAAATTCACTGACGGTTTCTACGTATTGGTTAATTTCGAAGCTGATCCAGCTGAAATTAAAGAAATCGACCGTGTGTTGAAAATCAACGATGATGTCTTAAGACACCTGATTGTTAAACACGATGCATAATTAAAGCCTGGAGGAGAAAAGATGAACTCTGTACAAATTCTAGGTAATTTAGCTCGTGATCCTGAAGTACGTTTTACTAAAACTGGTAGAGCAGTGGCGACTTTCACAGTAGCTGCTACGAATACTTATATTGACTCTACAACCAATGAAACGAAAGAACAAACTGCTTTCATTAATTGCGTTGCATGGGGCAAACTTGGTGAAGCGGCAGGTAATCTTCGTAAGGGCAGTCGCTGCTTTGTAGAAGGTCGCTTGCAAACTCGTTCCTACGAGACTCAGGATGGTCAAAAACGTTACGTTACTGAAGTGGTAGCGAACTTTGTGGGCCAATCCCTTGATATGAATACTAATTCTTTCGATGGTGGGTCCAATTTTGATAGTTTCAGTACAGGCGGCGATGACGAACACATCCCGTTCTAGTGTCCGAGACTCCTACTAATTCGAAAAGGAGGATTCGCAATGAGAAGAGATAGAGGCAGAAAGCCAAGAAGAAAAGTATGCGTTTTCTGTGCAGACCATATCGATCAAATCGACTATAAAGATGTTGCAAAACTTCGTCGTTTCACGACTGAACGCGGCAAAATCTTACCTCGTCGTATTTCCGGTACTTGCGCAAAACATCAACGCAAATTGACTACATCTATCAAACGTGCACGTGCAATCGCTTTATTGCCATTCACTGCAGAATAATTGATGAATCAAGGCGGTATAACCATTTGGTTGTACCGCCTTTTTGCTACATAAAGAGCTGGTTCTGTATGGACTGGCTCTTTTTCTTAGATTGTGGTATATTTTGCAGGGAAACGGTGTTTCTGTAGAACAAATTGTAGCTGATGTAAAAGCATTGCTAAGTTAAAATCGCTACAGAATATAACTTATATAAATATTGTTTATGAATGAATTGAAAAGTAGTAGTACTTTCTAATTAGCATAGAAACTACTACTTTTTGAATATATGAATATGAGTTATAAATAGTATTTATAAATAAAATATTTTATAGTTTTTTATCAATATGACTATAAATAATAGATGAAGTAGTATATAATAAAAATAGACTGACCCATTTGGATGTATGATACAGTTTTACTAATTTATAAATCTGTATTGGTTAGTATATGAACGTAAACGTGCTTTTGTTGGTGTGTAAAGGGAGATTTGGAAACATTGAAAAAGGTTTTAACTTTGGCCGTGGCTTTGGCTGTAGTCAGCAGTGGTTATCTGTGTGAGGTAAATGGTGCCGCAGAACCGATAACCAAAAAAGCGCCTTCCATCTCAGAATTTAATATATATGTGCCAAAAGAGCTCAATGAACGTCAAAAAGATCTTGTTGAAATCGGACGTTATACAGCTAGCGGAGATCTTGGCTCCTTGAGAGAAACGATTATTTCTGCTATTGAACGCGGTACTTTGACACCTCAAGAGGTAAGTATTGCCATTCGTCAGTTGTACTCTGCAGCGGGTTTAAAGCAAATGAATGCGGCTCTTGCTACATTTGAGCAACTTCGCGAAGAACGCCCTGAGTTTGGTGTAGATTATGATAAACTTGTGCCAAAGCGAGTGGGCTTAAGTGCTCTACTAGGTAATGGCTCAAATAGTACAAATATGGCTGCCAAAATTAAAGCTGATGAAGCATCAACAGCTGTAAAATATAATACATTCCGTATTAAAAAGCCAAAACCACAAAATAGAAACAGATCACGTCTAGGCAAACTTGATCGTGAACTCGTAGCAGCAGCGGCATTAGGTACTCGTGTTGGTAAATCAAATGCGGTGTTTGCTACATCTAAGAAAAGTTTAACAGAGCTTGGCTTGAGCCCACAACAAATTGAATACTTAGAAAATATGCTATCTAATTAATGATGAGCCCTTGTCTTTTCATAATGACAGGGGCTTTTTTATATTACTAATTGACGTAAAGTAAAGCATTTTTCTATAATAATAAGGATAGGTAACAATTAGTTATGTAATATAGTACTTTCAGAATAGACATATAAGGAGTAACGATGCGTCTTCGTAGAAAACCGTGGATTGATGAGGCTATCCGCGAGTATGATTCACACATTATTTTATCAGGACAAGAGGCTTATAAAGGCAGATGGAGAGAGGCTTTTTCGCATCCAGAAAGACCATTATACATGGAACTAGGCACTGGTAAGGGACGATTCATTGCGGGTATGTCTGAAGCATATCCAGATGCAAATTTTGTTGGTTTTGAGGTTCAAATCGGTGTAATTTACTATGCAGCACAAAAGATTTTCGAAGCTCAACGAGACAATGCAAAAGTATCTTTATTTGATATTGCAGGAATTGAAGAAATTGTGGCCCCTGGAGAAGTAGATCGATTTTATATCAATTTCTGTGATCCATGGCCTAAGGCTAAACATGCTAAGCGTCGCTTAACATATCATACATTCCTTGACCGCTATGCACGTTTGTTAAAAGATAATGGCGAAGTACACTTTAAAACCGATAATGAAGACTTGTTTATGTTCTCTCTAGAGGAGTTCAAAAATTGTGGGTGGGAACTCAAGAATGTCACCTATGATTTACATAGTACAGATTTACCGAATGTAAAAACGGAATATGAAGAGAAGTTTAGCGCAAAGGGACAACCTATTTTCCGATTAGAAGCAGTGAAACCGACTGTTACTAAGGAGGCATAATATGGTGCAAAAAGGGGAAAAGAAGGGGCACTTTTGGGAGAAAGTGTTTAAGAACGACCTACAAGGCATGTTATTGCCTATAGCGCTTATGGCCTTGATTGGTAGCATTAATATCTTTAGTGCCACCTATGTTGGGTCGATTACAACAGATACTGGATTGTTGGGCTATGCACCGAGACATTTAGGTTATTTATTGGCTTCTGCTATTTTGGGTGTCCTTTTGTATCGATTTGATTATCGTCGATTACAAAATGCTAAATTACTGACTTGGATAATGGGATTGACCGCAGTATCCTTAGTGGCTATATATTTGGTCGGTGTAGAGGTCAATGGTGCGCGCCGGTGGATTTCTCTTGGCCTATTCTCGTTCCAGCCATCAGAGTTTGCTAAATTGGCTGCACTCATGTGGACAGCAGCTAAATTGGCGGATAAACCGTGGGTAAAACCCAGATTTACATCTATGATTAAACCTAAGAAGGGTTTATCTCAAAAAGAGGTAGCATTAGGTTATATTTTTGAACGCGTAAGATATATGTGCTATATGTTGCTTTGGCCGATCATATTTGCTTTGCTCACTATTAAACAGCCGGATATGGGGACTGCCGTATTGATTATAGGTTTCTCATACCTGTTAATATTCTTATCTGGCTTTGAGAAAAGTATATTTGGCTTATCTTTGATGGGGGCTATTGTCGTAGGTATTTATGCTGCTCGTAGTAGTTCGTATCGGTGGGAACGCGTTGTATCTTGGTTTGATCCCTGGTCCTATGCACAGGATAAAGGCTATCAAACTGTACAAGGTTTGTTAGCCGTAGGCTCAGGTGGGTTCTTTGGACAAGGCCTTCTGAATGGTACGTCAAAGTATTTCTATCTACCTGAAGCACATACGGACTTTGCCTTCGCTGTTTGGGCACAGGAAATGGGCTTTTTAGGCGGTATTCTGGTCGTATTCTTAATGGCTATGTTTACGTATTTTGGATTCCGTATTGCTAATAGAGCACGCGATGCTTTTGGTAGATGGTTAGCCATTGGGATTACGATTCTCATCAGTGGTCAAGCATTCTTCAATATCGCCATGGTTTGTGGTATGTTGCCTGTAACAGGTGTGCCATTGCCATTCGTTAGCTATGGTGGTTCTTCTCTAATGATGAATTGTTTAGCTATCGGTATTTTAGCAAGTATTGCGAGACGTGGCGTAGAAGGTGTTAAACCAGTAGGTAATAAGGAAACGTTGCCGTCGTTGCGCGAGGAAACGCAGAGTCGGTTTAGACCGAATAGAACGGTTGAATCTAAATTACCGGGACGTTTTGTACCACCAAATAAACGATAATATATGTGTTGTGTATGAGGGAAAATTATGAACGATTTTATTGATATTCAAGAACGCCCATCATTGGGTAAATTATTGCCACTTAGCTTTCAACATTTATTTGCTATGTTTGGCTCTACCGTACTTGTACCGTATTTGTTGAAAGTCGATCCAGCAACGGCATTATTTATGAATGGTATTGGTACATTGCTGTACTTATTTGTATGTAAAGGCAAGATTCCAGCCTATTTAGGCTCTAGTTTTGCTTTTATTGCTCCTGTCAGTGCGGTATTGGCTGCAGGCTTGGGTTATGAGGCCGCTAAAGGTGCCTTTGTTGTATTTGGCTTATCCTTTGTTATTTTATCGTTCTTAGTTCGCTATATTGGTATCGGTTGGATTGATAAATTATTCCCACCAGCTGCGATGGGGGCTATCGTTGCTATCATCGGTCTTGAACTAGCTCCAGTCGCTATGGGTATGGCTGGACTTATCGGTGATCAAAATCTTGGCATGTCTCATGAGCAGGCTATCATAGTATCTATGTTCTCCTTGATTGTGACCTTGTTAGGAACCGTCGTATTCCGAGGATTCCTTGCTGTAATTCCTGTGCTTATCGGCGTAGTGGCAGGTTATATCTTATCTGCTATCATGGGCGTTGTCGATTTCTCCGCTGTTGAAGCGGCACCATGGTTCTCGCTACCACAGTTTTATGGTATGCCTGAATTTGATATCAATGCCATCGTCATGATTATGCCAGCATTATTTGTAGTATTTGCGGAACACGTGGGTCACCTTGTTGTTACAAGTAACATCGTATCAAAAGATCTTATGAAAGAACCTGGCTTAGAACGTTCTTTATTAGGTGATGGCCTTGCCAATATTCTTTCTGGTTTCTTTGGGGCTACACCAAATACAACGTATGGTGAAAATATTGGAGTACTAGCAATTACACGGTGCTTTAGCGTTTGGGTTATCGGCGGTGCATCTATATTGGCTATGATTATTTCCTTCGTGGGCAAGGTAGCCGCTCTTATTCATGCCATTCCAATCCCTGTTATGGGTGGTGTATCGATTCTATTGTTCGGTATCATCGCGGCTTCTGGCTTGCGTATGCTCGTAGAACGCAAGGTAGACTATACAAATCCTGTTAACATGATTCTTACATCTGTTATTCTTGTTGTAGGCCTTAGTGGTGCACAGCTCGTAATTGGTCCTGTTGTTTTAAAAGGAATGGGCTTGGCCACTGTTGTAGGTATGGGGATGAGCATTGTACTTCTTATCCTACAAAAAACAGGTATTGGTAATGATCAATTAAAGAAAACGGATGTATAATTGATTATACATTTAACTATA
This sequence comes from Veillonella sp. ICM51a, assembly GCF_000524355.1. Lineage (NCBI taxonomy): Bacteria > Bacillati > Bacillota > Negativicutes > Veillonellales > Veillonellaceae > Veillonella > Veillonella sp. ICM51a. Next base: position 81,156 of record NZ_JAPX01000036.1, on the reverse strand, counting down.
TAGCAAGACTTATAATTAACGCGTAGCTTTTCGGCTACGCGTTTTTGTATAGTGGGCATTTATATATATCATAGAAGCGTGTCTATTGGAAAAATATAAATGTCTATTGTATAATATATTGTATGAAATGATTTGTGAAAGGAGGTTTATATGGATTATATTTTTTGGCTTATTATAGGTCTCGTATTGATGGCTATTGAACTAGTTATACCTGGTGGTATTGCGGGTCTTATCGGGTACTGTTTGTTTATGTGGGGCGTATTTATCGGCCTTGGTGGTACAGATATAGCCTTATATGCGGTGCTCGGTATCACGATTGTATTAGTCGTGGTATTATTAACCTTCTTTAATCACTTTTCAAAAACCTGGATTGGCAAGCTCTTTACCTTAGGGCAACGATCTACCACAAAAGCTGGATATGTGTCTAATGATGTATTAAAGGATCTAGCTGGCAAGGAGGGAGTAGCGCATACAACATTACGCCCTGCAGGTATTGCTAAAATTGATGGTAATTTGGTAGATGTTGTAACCGAAGGGGACTTCATCGATGCCGGTTCACCCATTGTGGTGCTTCGTGTTGTAGGCGGCCGCAATATTGTTAGAAAGCGCGACTAAGCTTTCACCACATCGTCGTATATAATGGAGGTTACTATGGATGTAGGTATTTTAATTTTGATTCCCATTCTATTGATTGGGATTATGGTATTCTTGTATGTTGTGCCATTAGGCCTTTGGGTATCCGCATTGGCAGCCGGTGTTAACGTAGGCATTTTTACATTAGTTGGTATGCGTTTACGTCGTGTAAATCCATCTCAAATCGTAATGCCTTTGATTAAGGCGAATAAAGCGGGCCTTGAGGTTAATGTAAATCAATTGGAAGCACATTACCTTGCTGGTGGTGACGTTGACCGCGTTGTAGATGCATTAATCGCTGCTGAACGTGCATCTATTCCGTTGACATTTGAACGTTCTGCTGCTATCGACCTCGCTGGTCGTGATGTATTGGAAGCGGTTCAAATGTCTGTTAATCCTAAGGTGATTGAAACACCAATCATTTCTGCAGTGGCAAAAAATGGTATTGAACTTAAGGTTCGTGCTCGCGTAACGGTACGTGCTAATATTGATCGCCTCGTTGGTGGTGCTGGTGAAGCTACAATTATCGCCCGTGTTGGTGAAGGTATCGTAACAACGGTAGGTTCTTCTGAAGAGCATACAGATGTATTGGAAAATCCAGATCACATTTCTCGTACTGTATTGGGTAAAGGCCTTGATGCGGGTACTGCATTCGAAATCTTATCCATTGATATCGCTGACGTAGACGTAGGACGTAACATTGGTGCTCAATTGCAAACAGACCAAGCGGAAGCAGATAAAAAAATCGCACAAGCTCGTGCCGAAGAACGCCGTGCTATGGCAGTTGCTACAGAACAAGAAATGCGTGCTAAAACACAAGATATGCAAGCTAAGGTAGTGGAAGCACAAGCTGAAGTTCCTAAAGCATTGGCAGAAGCTTTCAGAAACGGTAATCTTGGCGTTATGGATTACTACAATATGAATAATATTATTGCAGACACTAAGATGCGTGAGAATTTAGCAGATGGTGAATAGGAGTAGCTATGGACTCTATTTTGTCTACAATACTATCGGCCTTTACGCATAATCCTATATTTGTTCTAGCTATAATTGCTTATATCGTGTTCTCCTTTTTGAAAAGCTCAAAGACTGAAGATGCTGATGAGTATGAAACCTCAGGTGCTGAAAAGACTTGGGAGGATATGGAGCGTGAATACGGTATTTCTATTGAACGTAAAATAGAAGAACCTCCGGTTAATGCTACATCTAATGATGCTGGCTATCAGTCGTCTAATACTCAGATTTCTTATAATCAATCTGCAGAACAATCTAAAAAAGAGCAACCTAAACAACGAGAAGGACATAAAGTATCTACTAGTAAAACGGTTGCAGTTTCTACATTGACTGAGCGCCTAGCAGAATTTAAGCGCCAAAAAGCAATGGAAGAAGTAAAGATTCCTCTTGTTGATGTAGAGACTCATACGAAGCCTGTAACGAAGAAGGCTCGCAAGTCGTGTCATGATATTAAAGAAGGTATGAAATGGGCTTTTATATTAGAAAAGCCGAAGGCATTGCGTCATAGGGCTCGATAATGTATATCTGTTCCTGATAAAGGCAGGGTTCCCAATGGTCACCGGGGTGACTATTGGGAACCCTTTTTCTATTGCTAAGACTATAATTAGCCTTTCATAATAAGTGTAATAGGTGTGTGAATATAGTTCGCCTAAATTATGTGAAAGGAGCGATTATATGTATCGCAGCGTACGAAATATTCCAAAACAATTATTAGAGAATCTATATGTTAAAGAGAAATGGACCTTACGAGATATTGCCGATTATATTGGGTGTAGTGTAGATACAATTGTAAGGCGTATGCAGATGTATAAGATTGCGCGACGTGAAACGCGTAAAGATATCAATCGCGCAACCTTGGTAAATTTATATGAAGTGAGTCATACTAGTATTGAAGCCTTGGCCCGTCGTTTTAATGTATCCACTGCGACCATATCTAATCGATTACATGAGTATGGACTGCTGTGTACTCATGACCATTCTATACATAGTGTAGAACCAGATCGTATTAAAAAGGCTTATGAAAGTGGTAATAGTACAACTCGTATTGCCCATATGATGGGGCTTTCACGATGGAAGGTATTACATATCTTACATCACATGGGGGTCAATATACGCGGTGGGCGGCGTAAGGTGATGCCTATCGATGAAATGAGCTATTTGTATAGCTATCATGGGTTGAGTACAAAGGATATAGGTATTGCCTATCAACTGCAAGCTAATACGGTTGCCTTATATTTACGAGAATCTGGTGTTGCTTTGCGTGGTAAACGGTTAGAGGTAGATACGAATGAGATTAGTAGATTACGGATGGAAGGATTATCCATTGCAGCTATCGCACGACAACTCGAATGTTCCCCGTCTGTTATAAGAAACCGATTAAAGCAGCAACAAACTTAGTAAAGACGTAGTATTGTATGGTGTCGTATGGTAAATCTGTATAAACCTCAACTCATTCGGTATAGAAATTTGTAGTTAATTACTATATACTTAGATTTATATGATGATGGGAGGTTTATTATGTTCGAATATTTAACATTATTATTACCATTTTTACTGCTAGGGTTCATCGCCGCCGGCCTATCTAGAATATCTGGTGTGGCGTTATCCATGATTATCGTACCAACCTTGTTGATTTGGGGGGCTACACCACTAGATGTGGTTGCGTTTATGCTCCTCTTTGTAGTGTATAATAATTTCACATCTGAAACACAAGATGTACGCCTTGATTACAAGGATCTCGTATTATTTCCTAAATGGCGCTTGTTAATTCCTTTAGTTTTGACGGTAGTTGGTATCTTCATTAATCCAGCTATTGGTATTGCTGTCTTTATGGCTTGCTTTGTATTGGAATTGCTAGCAACCGTGTTCAAACGCATTCCTGAATCGGAACGTCCTGCTGTTCATCGTGTTATTGTACTTTCCGTTCTCAGTGCTATTGTAACCGCTATTGGCGCCTATGTAGGTCCTACTATTAGTGGGGATTACTATTTTGGCTTAGTTGGTTTAGCCATCTTGGCCATTACTGCCTTTGCTTGGTATGCAGGCCGTAATCGAAATGCATTTAAAGGCATTTGGGAATTTATCTGGGTTGATTTCGGCATTTTGCTTGGTTTATTCGGTATTGAAAGCTCCAACTATCCATCTGGGTTGACTCGAGACTATAAGAGTTCTATGGATCGTATGCTACCAATGATTACTGTAGTAGGCGGTTATGCGGGATTGATGGTTATCTTTGGCGTATATGGCATGTTCTCATTGCCATCCTTTATTACTGCCATTGGTGCGGCCATTGGTATACGCTTGTTCGGCTTGTACGAGTTCCCTAAACGCGGCACCTTCTCTTACCTAGCAATTGGATTTGCTATAGCTGCCGTTGTATGTTTATATCTCGTATCTCCTGTACCAACAGGATTTGATGCGGTCAATACGATTATGACCCAACCTATGGTTCAATAAAAGGTGAGTTTTATCATAGTATCAATCATCTAAACTTGTTAATGTGAGAGTAGATAGTTAACATAAACAATAAGGAGATGTGTATCGTGAAAGATAATACTACTGTTGAAGTACACTCTAATGAAGTTGTAGAGACGAGACCATTTCCGCCATTCTTGCCGAAGAATGCAACGGTTATGATGATGGGAACATTTCCACCAACATCTGAAAAGCGAGCCATGGAATTTCATTATCCGAATTTTCAAAATGATATGTGGCGTGTTTTCGGTTTGGTGTTCTTTGATGATAAAGAACATTTTAGAAAAGGGGAAGAAAAAGCATTTGATGCGGAAAAGATTAAAGCTTTTTTATCTCAAATTGGTATAGCTTCTTGTCCAACGGTATTGAAAGCTATTCGTGAGCATGGTAATGCATCTGATGCGTTTTTAAAGGTAGTTGAGCCCGTTCCTCTCGCTGACGTATTAGCACAAATACCAGATTGTACTCATATTGGTACAACAGGTGGCAAGGCTACAGAAATCTTACTTAGTTTATTACCTGAAAAGGTAAAACTACCTAAAACAGGAGAAACGACTCCTTTTGTTTATGAAGGTCGAGAACTTTCTTTGACGCGTTTGCCATCTACCTCTAGAGCCTATCCGTTGAGTCTTGTGAAGAAGGCGGAGGCTTATAAAGCATTTTTTAAAGCTTGTGGATTAGAAACAAAATAATTGAATAATAGTAGGATACCTTTGATGGTCTATTCTAACTGGTAAATTAGAGTAGAACCTATCAAAGGTGTTTTTATTATTAAAAATTTACGTAAATAGGTGATATGGTAATTTGCTTATTATATATAAATCTATGAGATTAGTCATAATTAAAAGTGATAACAAAAATAACTATTTAATTCTTGTTTTTTATGATGAGAGGTCTATAATTAACCAATGTCATTATATGGTTGACAAATATTTTAGAAATAGGAGTTGATACTATGGATAAGGCTAAGGAGGCCTTATGGACAAGATCGTTTGTCCTCGATACTTTGATTAATTTCTTAGTATTTTTGATTTATTATTTATTAATTGTTATTATTGCCGTAGTGGCAAAAGATAACCTTCACGCCACAGCCAGTCAAGCAGGCTTAGCTGTTGGTATATATATTATCGGTACCGTCGTGGCACGATTGTTAGCGGGACGCTTTATTAGTGTCTTAGGTTGCCGAAAGATGCTGTACTTAGGTTTGTTTATTTATTTGGCTTCAACAGCCATGTACTTCTATACACCTAACTTGTTAATGCTCGATAGCGTTCGATTCATAAATGGTTTTGCTTACGGTATTACATCAACTGCAACAAGTACGATTATTGCTGCTATTATACCTCAATCTCGTCGTGGCGAAGGGATTAACTACTACGGTTTATCTACTTCTCTTGCTGCTGCAGTAGGTCCATTCTTAGGTATTTTAATGCTTCACAGTCTTGGCTATGATTTTATCATCGCATTCTGTGTTGCACTTATCGTTATTTGTGGCATTGGCGCCGTAATTATGAAGTTTAAGGAGCCTAAGCTTGATATCGATTCTGAAGCTCATAAGGGCATTAAGATTTCCGATTATATTGAACCTCGTATGAATTCTATTAGCCTTGTTTCAGTGCTTGTAGGCTTTGCATACTCTGGTGTTATCGGCTTTATGGCAGCCTATACAAAAGACTTAGATCTTATTATGGCAGGTACATTCTTCTTCGTTGTCTATGCCGTAGTGATCACTATTACAAGACCTTTACTTGGTATTCTATTTGATATGAAAGGAGAAAACTTCGTTTTATATCCTTGCTTCGTATCTTTAGCTCTTGGTATTTTCTTACTATCCATTGCTCACTCTACATGGCTTGTACTTTTATCCGCCGTGTTCGTAGGTCTTGGATATGGTACATTCATGTCTAATGGTCAAGCGGTAACAGTTAAAATTGTACCAATTCACCGCATTGGTGTTGCCACATCAACATACTTTATCGCCTTGGATGTGGGCCTTGGCTTTGGTCCATATATCTTAGGTGCCATTAAAGAAGTTGTAGGTTATACAAGCATGTTCCATGTAACTGTAGTAGTTGCCCTTGTAGCTTTAGTTGCATATTACTTATTCTACGGCCGATATGTAGGAACCGACAAAGACCTTTCCTTGAAAGCACGTGCTGAAGAAGAACAAATTAGAAATCGTAAACGTAATGGTAAACTTGCGTAGAACAATGTTTTACATTGGATATATAATTTCATAGAGTAATAAAAAATGACTATTCGAGCAGTTGCTCGGATAGTCATTTTGCTATCTTATAGTATTATTTTTCGATATTTACAATGTTGATGATAACTTCAACAGCTTTTTTCATATCGTCGATACATGCAAATTCATGACGACCATGGAGATTTTCTACACCAGTAAAAATATTAGGTGTTGGAATGCCCATAAAAGAAATTTTAGAGCCATCGGTACCGCCACGAATAGGATCGCAGATAGGTGTGATACCTGCTTTTTCCATGGCTGCTTTGGCTACGTTTACACATTCCATATTGTCTTTGATGATATCGTACATATTGTAATATTGATCTTTTACGGAGACTTCGCAAACTTCACGGCCATAGATTTCATTTAATGTTTGACCTGCTTGTAGGAAAAATGCTTTTTTCGCTTCGAACAATTCTTTGTCATGGTCGCGGATGATGTAGTTCATCTTACCAGTATCTACTTGTGTTTCCATGCTCATGAGCATAAAGAAACCTTGACGACCACAAGTGTGTTCAGGAACGGCCGCCCCAGGTAATAACGCGTCAAATTGCATAGCCAGTTTAGCACAGTTAATCATGATACCCTTTGCTGTACCCGTGTGAACCGATACGCCTTTGAGCGTTACAGTACCGCCAGCCGCATTGAATGTTTCATACTCGAGTTGACCTAGGCTTTCACCATCAATCGTATAGGCAAAGTCCACAGGGAATTGTTTCACATCAAAGTGATCTGCGCCAGTACCAATTTCTTCATCAGGGCCAAAGGCACACATGATTTTACCGTGTTTGATTTCTGGGTGAGCCACGAGATAGGAGAGGGCTTCCATAATTTCGCAGATGCCAGCCTTGTCGTCACCGCCGAGTAGTGTGAGACCATCTGTTACGACCAAGGACTTACCAATATAGTTCTTTAAATTAGGAAAATCTGTACGACGTGTGAAAATCTGATGTTCTTCGTTGAGGCAAATATCGTTGCCATCATAGTTTTCAATGATGCGTGGCTTAATATTTTCTGCGTTATAGTCGGCCGTATCCATATGGGCGATAAAACCAATGGAAGGGGCCTTTGCATCTGTGTTAGCATTTAATGTACCGATGACAAATCCGTTTTCTCGATTGTAGATGACCTCATCAAGACCAATTGCTTTCAAATCAGGAACAAGTACATTGGTAGCAAAATCGACTTGCGTTTGCGTACTGGGAATCGTTGTACTTTCCTCGTTAGACCGTGTATTTATGCTTGTATAGCGTACAAAACGTTCAACCATTGGTTCCATAATAAGCCTCCTTGAGAGAATATATAATTAGTTGATACCATAGTTAGACTTAATTAGTCCTATATATTTTAATTGTAGACTAGTAGTACATAAAATGCAAAGTCTATCGATGCATAATGTGTAAAAATATTCGTATTATGCATATAAAGCAATTGAATCGTATATAATGCCGTGTTAGTATAAAGGTGGATAGATATACGTTTGTGTTTTTTATGAGGAGGTTTTACTATGTCGGACGAAACTCGTTCTATTCCGCCCGTAGAACCGGTACTTGATCCTAAAAAGGACTACGAAGAAATTAATTCATACGTAGTATTTTGGGGCCTGTTCTATGCAGCAATCTTTACACTGGCTGTTGGCTATCTATGTTTGAAAATCGGTCAAACAGTAGATGCCTTTGCTCCAGTATCTGTACTTGCCATGGGTACAGCAGTTATTTTGAAACGGAAAAATGCGTTTGCTGAAACTGTACACATTCAAGCAATCGCCAGCTCTAGTACAAACACATTAGCTGGGGCTATGTTCTTCTTGCCAGCCCTTTACATTTGGGGTGTAACAGATGTAACCTTTACACAAATGGCAATTCCAATTATTCTCGGTGGCGTACTTGGTGTTCTATTATGCGTTATGTTCCGTCGCTATTTTGTAGAAGAAATGCACTATGTGTATCCATTCCCAAGCGGTCGCGCTGCAGCTGAAGTATTGATGAGTAATGAAGGTAGTAAAGCTAAATTGATGTTAGGTTCTGGCCTTATTGCTCTCGTATATGACTTTATTCTAAACAGCCTTGGCTGGTGGGAAGAGGTCATTCGTACAGCTACGTTTAAATGGGGCGCTGCCTTAGCAGACCAAACTAAATTGACGGCTGCCGTAGACACTGATGCAGCGTTGCTCGGTCTTGGTTACTTTACAGGCCTTCGCTATGCAGCGATTATTGCAGCGGGCTCCTTCTTCTCTTGGTTCGTATGTATTCCAATTGTATACTTCTTAGCACCAGAACATGTGATGCACATCAATGGTCAATCTGTATTTTTAGCGGATGCTCCAATTCGTAAGGTATTCCTTGATTATGTGCGTCATATTGGTATCGGTATGCTTGCTATGGCCGGCATCATTGGTCTTTTGAGCATGTCTAAGGTGGTTGGCAGCGTTGTTAAAAAAGCAGTTTTAGATATATTCACATCCAAAACTACAGAAGTTAACTTGCTCCGTACGCAACGTGATGTTCCTACATCTTGGATTGGTGCAGGTATCTTGTTATGTACCGTTTTATTTGCCGTATACTTCCACTTTATGTATTCTGAAAGCCTAGCGCAAACAGGCGTAGCATTCTTAATCGTTCTAATTATGTCCTTCTTACTTGCTGTAGTAGGTATTAGCTCCATTGCCTATACTGGTACAGAACCGGTATCCGGTATGACAATCTTTATGATTATCATTTCTGCTGTATGCTTAACAGCTGCTGGTATGACTGGTAAAGTCGGCATGATTGCAGTCCTCATGATGGCATCCTTTATCGGTACAACCATCGGTATGGCCGGTAACTTTATGTCCGAACTTAAGGTAGCGCACATGACAGGTGCTACACCTAAAAAAATGGAACAATGGCAAATCGTTGGTACCATTCTCTGTGCTGTACTTTCTGTAGGTGTCATGATCTTATTAAATGGTGCCTATGGTTTCGTAGGGGACCATGCATTGAATGCTCCTCAAGCGAATGCAATGGCTGCCATCATTGAACCAATGATGACTGGTGGTAGTGCACAATGGCCTTTATACATGGCAGGCGCATTGTTTGCAATCATCTTATGGATGGTGAAAGTTCCACCGTTGGCATTTGCATTAGGTACATATCTACCTATGGAAATCAACACCCCATTACTAGTTGGTGGTTTGATTGCATACTTTGTACAAAATAGTACAAACGATAAAGCGTTGGCAGACCTTCGATTCTCCAAAGGTAGTACAATTGCATCCGGTCTTGTAGCCGGTGGTGCTATTGGTTCCTTGTTCAGTGCTGTACTTCGTATTGCAGGTATTGATGTATTTGCTCAAGAATGGGTAGAAACACCAGAAGCAACATACCTCAGTATTGTAATGTACTTGTTACTCTGTGCATTCTTGTACAAGGTAGCCATGTACATTAAAGATAAAAAAACAGCTAAATAATATGAATCTCATCTAATGGGATTGCGAATAACGCTCTCTATGAATATAATTCGTAGAGAGCGTTTTCTATATGGAGATGATTGGGGGATTGTCTTTGATATATAGATATAATCTATACCAAATAAAACATATTTATATAGTAGGAATTATTGACCTAGGATATATAGGGTGATATGATATGTTTATGTTATTTTAGAGTAAATCTATAGTTGTTAGATTATGTAGAAATTTTAGTTAGTAATAGGTATGAGATTGCTAGCAAAATTCCAAATGCGGATGTACGACAATTTAATATTATTGTTGATGCCTTTTTGGAATTAGAGAATAAAGGCGTAGATGTAGTTATTAACGATACGCCAGTAAATGAGTATTATGTAAATAATAAAGGCCGTGGCATTGCTAAAGTAACCGGTGAGGACTATGATGCGGCACCCCTTGGTATTGCTGTGAAAAAAGGTAATACGGAGTTACTTGGTAAAATAAATGATGGATTAGCAAAAATTAAGGCTAATGGTAAATATGCAGAGATTTATAAAAAGTGGTTTGGTAAAGAACCACCTGCAGAAGATTTGAAATAGGTGATAGAATGGCTAAACGAAAAGCATTTTTGAAGATTGTAAAGGAAAATGGACCTCTTGTACTAGATGGTGCATTCGGTACAGAATTAGAGCGTCATGGATGTAATATTCATGATGAGTTGTGGTCGTCTAAGATGCTTATTGAAAATCCAGAAATCATCAAAAAAGTGCACATTTCCTATTTGGCGGCCGGAGCAGATATTATTGAAAGTTCTGGTTATCAAGCAACTGTAGCCGGGTTTAAAGCTCATGGGTATGGTACAGAAGAAGCACTAGATTTGGTGAAGTTATCCGTTCGTTTAGCCGTGCAAGCACGTAATGAATTTTTAGAAGCTAAAGCGAATGATGCGCTTACATTGCGTGGCATTACATTAGGTGAACAATTGCCAGATGGCAGTGTCCGTTACTTCTCTGAAGGGGCCTTACCAAAACCATTGGTTGCCGCCTCTGTTGGCCCATATGGTGCTTTCTTGGCAGATGGCTCTGAATATCGTGGTGATTATGGTGTACAAACCGAATATTTGGAAGTATTCCATATTCCTCGTATAGCATTATTTTGCGAAGAAAATCCCGATGTGTTAGCCTGTGAAACGGTGCCGTGCTATGATGAGGCTATTGCCATTGCCCGTACCTTGTGTGATCCACTTACGACAAAAGGCATTCCTGCATGGATTTCTTTCTCTTGCAAAGATGAACATCATATCTCAAGCGGAGAGACCATCATTAAATGCGCTGAAATGATCGATAAGGTGCGTCAAGTGACGGGGATAGGGATTAACTGTACAGCGCCGGAATATGTAGAATCGGGTTATAGGACAAAAAGTGTTGCTATTTTAGTCCCAAAGATTGGTAAATAGGCGATCATAATTATGCAAATCACTCCAAACAATAGCATCACCCCAAGTCGGAATAGAAGCTTCTAACCTAGATTGTTCATGTATGGTATGATATATATCAGAAATACTCTTGTTGGTCGGCATAACCTTAAGTATTTCTGCATTAGAAAGCGGGTTTGGTGAGTGCATATAGCACCACCAGAACACCGCTTTTATTCGTCTTTCAATAGACATTCCTCTATGATTACGTAACATAGTGCGTAACTGAGCATTTACACCACCTTCTATACGATTATTAGTAGCTGGGCAGGCACATGTTAACGATGCATCTAAGTAAGTAAATAAACATCTTTTGTTAATCAATTTAACTAAGGAATTTTCTGCTTTTATAAGTCGTTCATGTTTAGGTCGTATCGTACCATTTTCATCAACTGTTATTTCTGATAGGAATACTCTATGTCGTACTTTCCATGACATAACGTTTTGTACCCACTTTATAGCATGATCTTGCGTGTGTATTGTTAATAAATCCCTTGCAATTCCATATAACTCACAACCAGCAATCGTTTTAGGACGTATTGTTGTATAGCGTTTTACTTGTTGAAATGCATGAAATAAGCATCTTTGTAGTTTGGCTTTCGGCCAAACTTTTTTTAATGCCTTTTGAAAGCCGGTACCACCATCGGATATAACTACTATAGGTGATGAAATACGTCGTAATAAAGCCTCCCAAGCCTTAGAATGCTCATATCTACAAACATACCAGCCTAAGACATGCGTCTCATTACAACAGATTAAAATACAAGCATTTCTAGCTAAATAAATACCATCAACAAATACCACACTACTTGATGATTCAACTTTTGGTGGTAATGGCCAAAGCTCCCAAAACTGTGATGTTTTTCTACGAAATGAACGTCCATCGCCAGCCATATCTAACTGTGTGTGTTTACCAAATAACCAATCCAAAAATATCTGTAAATTATTGTTAGTTTTATTCACTTTATTTGTGAATGAGTAAGAACATTGATTACAATACCAACGTTGAGAACCCGCATTTGTTTTACCATTTCTCTTACAGACGAAACCACAATTAGGGCATCTGACTAGTTTCATAATTATACTCCTTCTAAAAAATATATCTCTTTAGAAAGATAAAACCTCATTTGAGTCAGTAAAATCAAGGAGTTTCAGACTTTTTAGCAACACTTTTTGTCCTATATGTAAAAGTTACTCAAAAAGATAAAATGCCGATGGAGCTAGTATTTAACTAGTTCCATCGGCATTAATAGCAACACTTTTTGTCCTATAACCCGTAGAATCCTTAATCAAAGATATACGGTCTGTTACAAATAAGCCAATTGCTGTATATCCAAATCTTGGTGAAACCTATGATGGAGAAACCAAAACATGGTCAGGTGGACAACAAAGCTTTATTGACTATGTTGATGTATGGCGCAAGGCCGGGGCTAATATAATCGGTGGGTGTTGTCGAACAAATCCTGATATCATTCAAGAAGTAGCAAAACAAATACATGTAAAATAAATGAGAGGGACTGTATAAGTACAGTCCCTTTTTGCTTGTATATAGAAAAAGAAGGTCATCCATCGGATAACCTTCTTATATGTGGCGGAGAGACAGGGATTTGAACCCTGGGTACGGTATAACCGCACACATGATTTCCAATCATGCTCCTTCAGCCGCTCGGACACCTCTCCATGTATTCTGTTGTGTAACAGGTACTTGTATAGTATATGAAAAAGTTAGATTTATGTCAAGAACAAAATAGTAGAATTATTATAGTTTCATAAGAGTTTTAAAAAGCCGCCCCGAAGGACGGCTTTTAGTATGTATATTATAATACTTCTTTGATTTCTTGTGCATCGATGGATGCTTTGATATCGTCTGCCATTTTTTCGATTAATGGAATATCTTCTTCTTTCAAAGAGGATTTGATATCAAGAGGTTGGGATACGATTTCAATATCTTTGAAGTCGTTTTCGAAATGAGCAACCATTGTTTTCATTGCAGCGGAAGCCCAGGAATGGTTTCCGATGATGGATACCTTATGATTTTGGAAGTTAAGCGCTTTTAACTCGTGAATGAAGTTTTCCATAGTAAGGTATAGGTTCAAGTTATAAGTTGGTGCAATTGTTACCAAGTTTGTATATTTCCAAGCATCAGCGATGATGTAGGAAGGATTAGTTTTGGAAACGTCGTAGATTTTAATATCTGTAACACCCCGTTTAGACAATTGTTTAGCCAATTGTTGAGCGATGTCACGAGTGTTGCCATACATGGAACCGAAGGCGATAACAACACCTTTTTTCTCAGCTGTGTAGCTGGACCAGTGTAAGTATTTGTGCAAGATATATTCAATCGTTTCAGGTGTACGCCAGATTGGACCATGAAGTGGAGCAATGCGTTTGATTTCAAGACCGGAAACCTTGCGAATTGCATTTTGTACTTGAGGACCGTATTTACCAACGATGTTTGTGTAGTAACGACGAGCTTCATCTTCATAGGTTGCTACGAAATCAGTTTGGTCAGCAAAGATGTTGCCATTGATTGTACCAAATGTACCGAATGCATCAGCAGAGAACAATGTACCTGTAGATTTTTCATAGGTACAAGTTACTTCTGGCCAGTGAACCATAGGCATTGTGTAGGATACAAGAGTATGTTTACCTAAGCAAATTTCGTCGCCTTCTTTTACTGTGTAATATTGATCAGGCTTTGGTGTGCGGTAGAATTGTTCGAACATGCGGAATGTTGTTGCGTTACCAACCATTTTACAATTTGGATAGCGTTCCAATGTTTCTAACAATGTTTGACAGTGGTCAGGTTCCATATGGTTTACGATGATGTAATCAAGATCACGACCATTTAAAAGGTGGGATAAGTTGTCAAAGTATTCTTCGCGAATTTCTGCATCAACAGAGTCTACAACGCAAGTTTTTTCATCATCGATGAAATAGCTATTGTAGCTTACACCATTTGGAATAGGGAATAAGTTTTCAAAACGTTCAGTTGTCCAGTCATTACTACCAATCCAGTAGATATTATGGGTCATTTTTTGAGCACAATGCATAGTAATATCCTTTCCTTACACATATGTATATACATAACTAACCTCATCCATGTGATGACGGTTTAATTAATTATATTGACATCTTATAATACAGTTTTTTTCGAAAAAAATCAATATATCGATATATGTCAATGTGTTATAACTGTGTTAACTTTCACATATTAGAATGTGAAAGTTTGTAAATATAGCCCATTCCGAAGAATGGGCCATATAGATTATTTAAAGTATTTTACGCCGGATGTGAAGATTGGCATTTCTAAGTTGCCTGGAATATTTTTATTAATATCTGCACCACAGCGTTCGGAGTGCGCCATTTTACCAAATACGCGGCCATCAGGGCTATAAATACCTTCGATAGCAGCCACGGATTGGTTAGGATTAAATTGTCCATCCATGGATGCTATACCGTCAAAGTCGACATATTGTGTAGCGATTTGACCAGTTTTATTGAATTCCAATACCTGTTGTGGGGAGGCAATAAAGCGACCTTCACCATGAGATATAGGAACCGTATAAATTTCGCCAGCTTTAGCTTCACACATCCAAGGAGATTTTGTAGAAATAACCTTAGTGTTGGCCATACGGGATACGTGGCGTCCAATGGTATTGTATGTCAAGGTAGGGTGATCTGCCGTTAATGTTTCAATATGGCCACCAGGCAATAGACCTAATTTAATCAACGCTTGGAAACCGTTACAGATACCGAGAACTAGACCATCTTGTTTATAAAGTAGGTTTTCGAGGCCTTCTGCAAGATATGGGTTGCGGAATAGGGTAGCCATGAATTTACCAGACCCATCTGGTTCATCGCCACCGCTAAATCCACCAGGGAACATAAGAATTTGAGACTCTGCTAATTTAGCTTTGATTACGTCAATAGATTCTTTTAATTGTTCTGGCGTTTGATTGCGAATCAGTACGATGTCTGCAATAGCACCAGCTCGTTCAAAAGCACGAGCGGAATCGAATTCACAGTTAGTGCCAGGGAATACAGGGATAAGTACCTTTGGTTTAGCACCTAAGGAGGTACTGCGAGGTTTTGCGTGCTGATCGTGAATGTAAGCTACCGCTTCACCAGTACCGGATTTTGCTTCCAATGGGAATATATCGGATAATGGTTTTTCGTATGCTTTTTCGATTTCATCAAGTGTTACAGATTGGCCATTCCATTCGATGACAGGTTTGTCTTGGGTAACTGCAATAACGCGAACGTCGGACAATTCAAGTAAATGGTTAACCGCTGTAATATCTACTTCTACGATGAAAGAACCTATAGCTGGTTGGAAAATAGCTCGTTCTGCATATTTGTCGAACTTAGCGCCAATTTTATTGCCGAGAGCCATTTTGGAAACTGCTTCAGGGATGCCACCTTGGTCTACTACATAGGCAGAGTATACGCGACCTTTTTCAATTTCCTCTTGTAAGATATCACAATTTTCTTTGAAGTGATCCCAGTCAGGTGTATCGTTGTACGTACGAGGTACATCAAAGTATACGAGACGATGGTCAGGTCCTTTTAAATCTTGGCTTACAATATTTTTAACAGGAGCTGTTACCGCTGCGAAGGATACGAGGGTAGGAGGTACCGTTAAATCCATAAATGTACCACTCATAGAATCTTTGCCGCCAATGGCACCAATCTCAAGTTCTTTTTGCGCTTTGTACGCACCTAGAAGTGCTGATACCGGTTTACCCCAAGATTCTTTGGAGTGTAAACGTTCAAAGTATTCTTGTAAAGTAAGGTATGCATCTTGACGACGACCACCGAGTGCCACAAGTTTTGCAACGGATAAAAGCACGGCATATTGTGCGCCATGGTATGGACTCCAAGCGGACAATTCAGGTACAAAGCCATGTGTCATAATACTAGCAGTTGTTGTTTCACCGTGAAGAACTGGTAATTTTGCCACCATACCTTGGGTAGGTGTTTTTTGATATTTACCACCAAATGGCATGAGCACTGTATTGGCCCCAACTGTGCTATCAAAGCGTTCAACAAGGCCTTGTTGAGAAGCAGTATTTAATGTAGATATTGCTTCGAGCCATTGATCTTTGAAATTGTCGGCACTTGCAGAACCACGACGGAAATAAGATTTTTCAGTAGGAGCTGTCACTACAGCTTCTTGTTGTTGACTCGCTCCATTTGTATTTAAGAAATCACGACTGATATCGACAATTGTTTCTCCGCGCCATGTCATGATGAGGCGATTTGTATCGGTTACATCGGCAACGATTGTGCATTCAAGATTTTCTTCATCGCAATATTTCATAAATGCATCAACATCGGCTGGTGCAATGACACAAGCCATACGTTCTTGGGATTCGGAAATAGCGAGTTCTGTACCATCGAGACCGTCGTATTTTTTAGGTACTAAGTCAAGGTTGATGGTAACGCCATCTGTTAGTTCACCGATGGCTACGGAGACACCACCAGCACCAAAGTCATTACAACGTTTGATGAGTGTTGTTACCTCAGGGCGACGGAATAAGCGTTGAATTTTACGTTCTGTAAGGGCATTCCCTTTTTGAACCTCTGCACCACAAGTAGCGAGGGATTCTAATGTATGTTCCTTAGAAGAACCTGTAGCCCCACCGCAGCCATCACGACCTGTTTTACCACCGAGTAGTACGATGATATCACCTGGTGTTGGTA
The DNA here is from genome assembly GCF_000524355.1 of Veillonella sp. ICM51a. Classification (NCBI taxonomy): domain Bacteria; kingdom Bacillati; phylum Bacillota; class Negativicutes; order Veillonellales; family Veillonellaceae; genus Veillonella; species Veillonella sp. ICM51a. Next base: position 64,182 of record NZ_JAPX01000036.1, on the reverse strand, counting down.
CTTCACGTCGCACTTGATTGCGCGGAGCAGCACCGATAACAGCACCGATTTCCATGCGTTTTGCCACATAACCTGGATGATAGTATTCTTTAACTTCGCCAGTAGCAAGGCCGATTTGGTTACCATAGGAGGAATAGCCACGTGCGGCTTCAACAGTAATTTTCTTTTGTGGTAGCTTGCCTTCTAGTGTATTGGCTAGCGGTGTACGAGGGTCTCCGCTACCAGTGATGCGCATAGCTTGATATACATAAGAACGGCCACTTAGAGGATCGCGGATACAACCGCCAAGACATGTGGCAGCACCACCAAAAGGTTCGATTTCAGTTGGGTGATTGTGAGTTTCGTTTTTGAATAGCAAGAGCCATTCCTCTTCTTTGCCATCTACATCAACGGGAACGATGATAGTGCATGCATTGATTTCTTCGGATTCATCAAGGTTAGTAAGACCGCCTGCATGACGCAATTCTTTTACAGCTAATGTGGCCATATCCATGAGAGAACGAGCTTTCACCTTAGTTGTATATAACAAATTGCGACCTTCCGTATATTCTTCTAGTGCCTCCTTGATTGGTTCTGTGAAACGACTCTCTTCGATAGTAATATCCGTTAACTCTGTCATAAATGTAGTATGGCGGCAATGGTCAGACCAATATGTATCGAATAAGCGAATTTCTGTAATAGTTGGATTGCGTTTTTCTACATTCTTGTATTGCTTTTGAATTAATTTGATATCTGCCAATGTCATAGCGAGTCCATATTCGCTAATCATATTTTGTAGTGCATCCTCTGACATTTCTGTAAAACCGTCGATGATAGCTACATCTTCTGGCTCTTCTAGTTTAAGTGCCAAGGTATCAGGTAACTCGAGACTTGCTTCTCTAGAATCAACAGGATTGATGTAATATTGTTTGATTGATTCTTTTTCTTCGTCTGTAAAAGTACCTTCTATGACAAATACTCTTGCACAACGAACGGTATGACCTGTTGTCAGTGTGAGCATAGAAATACATTGCTCTGCACTGTCTGCACGTTGATCGTATTGTCCTGGTACATATTCGATAGCAAAGACAAAAGCATTTGCTGGAATATCTAATGTTTCTGCTACTAAATCAACAGGTGGTTCAGAAAAAATCAAATGTTTAGCCTTTTGTAATGCGTCATCGCTAAGATTTTCTACATCATAACGTTCATAGATTTGCACGGCTGTAGCTGGTACATGTAATTCTTGCTGTAATGTAGCTAATACATGTGCTGCTTCATTAGCGAAAGCATCACGTTTTCTTACAAATAGTCGTTGAATAGCCATATAGCCTCCTGTAATATGCAGAATAAATGAGTTCTGGTGTTGACAAGATTAGTATAGTCGGTCTAGACTTATAAGTAAAGATAATCTTACTTATATAAAGATTAACGCTACTTATAAATATGAAATTTTCATGAAGGTCATAAGACCAAAATTTCATAAACCGTAACAATAGCATCTTGTTTTGAGTAAAAAGTAGAATATTAATAATGTATTACTATACTATTAGTATATAACAGAGGAGGATAAAATGGCAGTATCAGCAGATCTATATAGATCATTTTTAGGAGTTGGGTTGTATTTGTCATTTTCTCGCGCTGCAAAAGAGCTAGGTGTTTCGCAGTCCGCAATTAGTCAAAGTATCAAACAATTAGAAGGCGAATTAAAAATGCCTTTATTTGTGCGCACTACTAAATCGGTAGCATTTACGCCAGAAGGCAAGGAATTATTCGATACAGTAGCCAAAGCATTTTCCATTCTAGATAATGGGATTACGCAATTACAAGAACGGGTGAATCAAGCTTACGAAAGCTTGAATATTGCCGCTACAGATACACTATGTCGTCATTTCTTGTTGCCCTACTTTCATAAATGGCAATTGCAAGAAAATCAAATTGGCTTGCATATCATAAACAGACCGTCCCCAGATTGTGTGGAAATGGTCATTAATAAAGAAGTGCAGTTAGCTGTAGTTAATGACTACGAAGGTTTGCGTAGCAATACACAATTAGAAGTTACTACCTTGGCGAGCATCCAAGATATCTTTGTGGGCGGTCATGAATATAAAGGAGCAGGCTTCTTTGACCAAGGCCGCTTGCTCAGTGAGCCTATGTTGTTACTACAAAAGGGAACAGCTAGCCGTACTTTCTTTGATGAAGTAACGCATGGTGCTTGTAGTAAACCGCGTTTTGAATTGAGTAGTGTAGACGTTCTCCTCGATCTTGTGGAAATTAACATGGGAATCGCTATGTTGCCAAGTAATGTGGTGCAAGAAAAAATGCAAGAAGGTACTGTCGTAAAAATTGATACAGATATTCCTGTGCCAACGCGAGATATCGTACTTGTTCGGTCGCGTCTCGTTCCACAATCCGAAGGCGCTGCTAGATTTACAAATTTATTGACTAATCGTGAAGATAAACGAGACAAAGTTTTATAAATATGAATTACAAACACACTTTATTCTTTTTTTCAATAAAGTGTGTTTTTTTGTTGACCCTAAGCGTTGATTTACGTTAAAATTTAAAGATAGTTATGCGGAGGTAAAACGAAATGGAATTATTAAAACAACGCATTCGTGAAGAAGGTATTGTCTTAAACAATCGTGTATTAAAAGTTGATGGTTTTTTAAATCATCAAATCGATCCACATTTATTTAAAGCTATTGGTAAAGAAATTGCTGACCGCTATCGTGATGCTGGTGTTCAACGTATTGTTACCATTGAAGCATCTGGTATTGCCTTGGCATTGATGGCTGCTCTTGAACTAGATGTGCCATTAGTATTTGCTCGTAAGAAAAAATCTATTCTTATGGTCGATGATGTATATCATTCTGTTGTATATTCTTATACAAAAGAAGAAAATTATGACATTACAATTTCTAAAAAATTCTTGCCAGCAGGCGAAAAAGTTTTAATTATTGATGACTTCTTGGCCTCTGGTGAAGCAGCTATGGGGCTTGCTAAACTTGTAAAAGATGCAGGCGATGAAGTGGTTGGTATGGCAATTGCTATTGAAAAGTCTTTCCAACCAGGTCGTGAACGCTTAGAAAATGCTGGTTTCCGTGTTGAATCCTTAGTGCGCATCAAAGAATTTAAAGATAATAAATGTGTTTTTATAGAGGACTAGTCCTATAGTTTTTTGCGGAGAGAGGTAGAATAATGAACGTAAAAGCTGAGAAATTTGATGTACTAGTAGCGGACATTGAAAAATCTGGTAATACATGGTTTACAAAGGATGTTATTGAAGGCGATGAATACAATACGGTTGTATACCATGGTCGTTTAGAAATTCATGGTAATTCTTTACCTGTTTTTATCGTGTTGGATGATTCTGTATTCTCCTATATTCGTGTTGCAGTTACAACAACGAGCATTACAGATGCAGCCATTAAAAAAGTATTGCCTAAATTGAATGAGCTTAACCAACAATTTAAAGTGACAAAATACTATGTAAATGATGAAGACAGCAATATTTACACTGATATTTCTGTGCCATCTACAGCTGAAACATTTGAACCAGCAGTATTGGTTAATCTTATGTTAGAGGTTATTAAACCGCATTTAGATGAAGTTCATCCAGAAATTTTGAAAATTGTAGGACAAGTAAAATAAGAGGTTAGTATGAATCCTAAAGCATTAGCCTTTGATAAATTTATGAAGGCAGAAGAAGTAACGGCTTTTGAGCGCAAAGATTTTGATGATGAAGATGGTACAGTTGTATATCGATCTTATATTAAATCACCGCTTTGGGATATGCCGATGTTCGTGATCTTAGATAATAGTATTTACAGTGTTATCCGTTTAGTGCTTGGTCCTGAAAAGGTAACAGCGCAGAATATGGCGGCCATTAATGCATTGATTAATCGTGAGAATGCAATGTATAAAAACTATAAATTCTATATTGATGAACAAGATTCTACATTGTATTTAGATTGCGTCTACATGTGTGCTAATGATGAGTTTATACCAGAGTTGATGTATGCTTTAATGACGTCGATTGTGGATTATATTCCTGAGGCCGTTGGCGATTTAAAAGCTGCTTTTGAAATCAATGTACAATAAAATATGATATTCCTTATAAGATAGTATATCGTGTGAATAGGGAATAGAATACAAGGGACTTCCATACCTATGTGTGGAAGTCTTTTTTTATCAATGTACATTCGTATATAATAATTATTATTCGTATCATACTGTGTAATTTTTAACATAAGCACTATATAGTTCGGAATATAACGAACAATTATAAAAACTAATATAATTATTATTCGAAAAATGATTGACCGATACAAATTGGTCTGATACAATTTAGATACAGATAAGGAGGCGTTATCATGAAGAGACATATGAACCTAACATCCGTTACTATTATGACTATTTCTGCTAACGCTATCAGTGCGTAAACTCGGCCTTTTTAGGTCGAGTTTTTTTATTAAGGAGGAACAATGAAGGTTGGCATTATCATGGGCAGTAAATCTGACCTAGACACGATGAAAAAAGCATCTGCTATATTAGATGAATTCAATATTCCTTATGAAATGGTGATTGCTTCTGCGCATCGTACACCAGAGGCTGTTAAGTCTTTTGTGGAACGCCTTGAAGCAGAAGGAGCAATCGCTTTTATCGCAGGTGCAGGCGCTGCAGCCCATCTACCTGGAGTGGTGGCAAGTTTTACAACCGTACCTGTTATCGGTATTCCTCTTAATGCAACCGCATTAAAGGGCATTGATTCCCTCTTGGCAATCGTACAAATGCCGTCTGGTATGCCAGTAGCAACAATGGCCGTAGATGGTGCTAAAAATGCAGCACTATTTGCAGTACAAATCGGTGCTACTTTCAACAAGGAACTAAAAGAAAAATATGTTGCCTATCGCAAAGATATGGCTGACAAGGTTTTAGCAGATAATGCTGCATTACAAGCAGAATTAAATAAATAATTATTACATAGGAGGATTACTATCATGGCTAATATCGATTTGGAAAAATTAACACTTTTATACGAAGGCAAAGCAAAACAAGTGTATCAAACAGATGACAAGGAAACATATATTGTTCACTACAAAGATGATGCCACTGCATTTAATGGTGAAAAACATGATACTATCCTTGGTAAAGGCGTATTGAATAATAAAATTTCCTCATTCTTCTTTGAATTATTGAAAAAAGAAGGCGTTCCAACACATTTCGTTCGTCGTGAAGATGACCGTAACCAAACAGTATTGACGTTGAACATTGTTCCTCTAGAAGTTATCGTTCGTAATATTGCTGCTGGTTCTATGGCTAAACGTTTTGGCATTGAAGAAGGTACGCCTCTTAAACATCCAATTCTTGAATTCTGCTACAAAAATGATGAACTTGGCGATCCATTTGCCAACGAATCTCAAATCACAGCTCTTGGCTGGGCTACGCAAGAACAATTGGATAGAATTTCCGAAATTACTATGAAGGTTAACGATATCCTTAAAAACTTCTTGGCTACTAAGAATGTAACATTAGTCGATTTTAAACTTGAATTTGGTACACATAATGGAGAAGTATTGCTTGGTGACGAAATTTCTCCTGATACATGCCGTTTCTGGGATGCAACAACAGGTGAAAAACTCGACAAAGACCGTTTCCGTCGCGACCTTGGCAATATCGAAGAAGCTTATAAAGAAATGTTATTCCGCTTAACGGGCGAACGTGCATAACCTGGGGGTTATTGATGAACTACGATCCAATTTTTGACAAATGGCATGAAGAATGTGGCGTCTTTGGTGTGTTTGACCGCACTGTTGACGTTGCACGATATGTATACTGGGGATTGTTTGCCCTTCAACACCGCGGTCAAGAAAGTGCAGGTATCGCTATTACCGATGGTAATGAAGTGGCTCTAAAAAAAGGTATGGGTTTATTGACTGAGGCTATCAAGGAATTACCAACATTAAAAAGCCATATGGGGACTGGTCATGTTCGGTATTCTACAACAGGCTCTAATAATCCACGTAATATTCAACCTCTTGTAATCCATTATCAAGGTGGCCAAATTGCAGTAGCCCATAATGGCAATTTGACGAATGCTCTAGGCATCCGTCGTCAACTTGAAGCAGATGGTTCCATTTTTCAAACAACTATGGATTCAGAGGTTATCGTTAACTTAATTGCTCGTTCTAAGGCTGATACGCAAGAGGAACGCATTGCTGATGCGGCACGTCAAATTGAAGGGGCCTTTTCCTTGGTTATTACAACTAATGACTCTCTCGTTGGGGTTCGCGATCCTCAAGGCTTTAGACCTCTTTGCTTAGGTAAGACTGAACATGGCTATGTGTTATCTAGTGAAAGCTGTGCTTTTGATGCTATAAAGGCTGAATTTATTCGCGATATTGACCCAGGTGAGATGGTTATCATCGATGATCGTGGTGTGCGCAGCACAATCTATGCAGAACCTCAAAAAATTGATAAAAAACTTTGTGTCTTTGAATATATTTATTTTGCGCGCTCCGATAGTAAAATCGATGGCCAATCTGTATATGAAACACGACTCAATATGGGACGTGAACTATATAATGAAACTAAATATGATGCAGATATCGTCATGTCTATTCCCGACTCTGGCACGACGGCTGCTCTTGGATATGCTCGTGCATCGGGCATCCCTTTTGCAGAAGGTTTGATTAAAAATCGATACAGTGGACGTACATTTATCAAACCTAATCAAGAAGAGCGGGAACTAGCTGTGCGTATGAAGCTAAATGCTATGCCAGAGGTTGTAGGCGGTAAACGTATTGTATTAATCGATGACTCTATCGTGCGTGGTACCACAAGCGGCCTTATCGTTAAGATGTTAAAAGAGGCAGGCGCTAAGGAAATCTATATGTGTGTTAGCTCGCCGGCTATCGAATATTCTTGTCACTATGGTATTGATACGTCGGTTCGTAAAGAATTGATTGCGGCCACACACACAATCGAAGAAATTAAAGATTATATTAAGGCAGATAAATTGCATTATCTATCAAAAGAAGGCTTGTGCCGAGCTATTAGCGGCGTGCCAGAAGCGGATTTATGTTTCGCTTGTTTCAATGGCGATTACAGGGTAGATGTGCCTACAGAACAAGAGGAAGGGGTCAAATATGTGCTCGAATAAAACAGGATTAACCTATCGTGATGCAGGTGTAGATATCGATGCCGGTAATAAAGCCGTAGAGTTGATGAAAGAATCCGTAAAAAGAACATACACAGCAGGTGTTGTAGGTGATTTAGGTGGCTTTGGTGGACTATACTCCTTAGCAGGTCATTCCATGGAAGAACCAATGCTCGTATCTGGCACAGACGGTGTTGGCACAAAATTGCGCCTCGCTATCATGATGGATAAACATGATACGATTGGACAAGACTGTGTGGCCATGAGTGTAAATGATATTCTTGTGCAAGGGGCAACGCCTCTGTTCTTCTTAGACTATGTAGCGGTTGGTAAACTTGATCCCGTACAAGTCGCTGATATCGTACGTGGCGTCGCTAATGCTTGTGAAGAATCAGGTTGTGCTCTCCTTGGTGGGGAAACAGCTGAGATGGCTGGTTTCTATGGTGAAGGTGACTATGATGTGGCAGGTTTTGCCGTAGGTATTGTAGATCGTCCTAAACTGATTACAGGTGAACATATTAAATCTGGTGATGTCATTCTTGGTTTGCCATCCTCCGGTGTTCATTCCAATGGTTTCTCCTTGGTTCGTAAAATCGTTTTCGACCATAAGGGTTTCTCTATAGATCAAGACATTCCAGAATTTGGTAAAACCCTTGGCGAAGAACTATTAACACCAACACGCTTGTATCCTAAAGCTGTATTACCGTTGATTAAAGAAAACTATATCAAAGGTATGGTTCATATCACAGGTGGTGGTTTCTATGAAAACATTCCACGCGTACTACCAAATGGCGTAACTGCTGAGGTAGATTGTGATACATGGCCACGCCTTCCTGTGTTTACAAAATTGCAAGAATGGGGCAATGTGGATTGGCATGAAATGTACCGTACGTTTAACATGGGTATCGGTATGATTCTCATCGTCGATGCCGATGATGTAGATACGGTGAAAGCTAATCTTGAAAGCCGAAATGAAGCAGTATATGAAATTGGTCGTATCGTTGCAGGCGAAGGTCCTGTTGTCGTAAAAGGGGCGGTATTTAATGACTAATTCCGTATCTAAAAAGCGTCTTGCTCTATTTGCCAGTGGTAGAGGCTCAAATGGCGAAGCCTTGTACAAGGCGATGCAAGAGGGCCTTATCAATGGCGAGTTTGTCGTTATTATTACAGACCATGCAGATGCAGGTATTGTAGAACGCTCTAAAGGATGGGGCATTCCACTTATTGCTATTGAACGTAGTCAATTTGATTCAAAGCAAGCCTTTGAACAAGCTCAATTGGATGCTCTTAAGCCGTATTGTGTTGATGGTATTGTGTTGGCAGGCTACATGCGTATTGTAGGGGCTGGTCTTATTGCTCGCTATGAACATAAGATTTTAAATATTCATCCTGCTCTATTGCCATCCTTTCCAGGGCTTCATGGTCATCAACAGGCTATTGATGCGGGCGTAAAAGTAACAGGTTGTACCGTTCATTTTGTAGATGCCGGTATGGATACAGGTCCTATCATCATGCAAAATACGGTTCCTGTCTATCCAGATGATACAGAGGATACTTTGTCCGAACGATTATTGCCCGTAGAACATGCGACCTATCGTGAAGCACTTCGCTTGTTCTGTGAAGATGCATTACGTATAGAAGGACGCAATGTACATTATATTTAGGAGGAACGATGATTCAAAACGCATTACTTAGTGTTTCTGATAAAACAGGTATTGTCGACTTTGCCAAAGGTCTTGTAGACTTAGGGGTGACTATCTATTCTACAGGTGGCACGTTGAAAGCTATTTCTGATGCAGGCGTTCCTGCAAAGGCTGTAGAATCTCTTACCGGTTTTCCTGAAATGATGGATGGTCGTGTAAAGACGTTACATCCAAAGGTACATGGTGGCATCTTAGCGATTCGTGATAATGCCAAGCATCAAGCCGCTATGGAAGAACACGGTATTTTACCAATCGATTTAGTGGTTGTAAATTTATATCCTTTCCGCGAAACGATTGCAAAACCAAATGTTTCATTAGAAGATGCTATTGAAAATATAGATATTGGGGGCCCGACTATGGTGCGCTCTGCGGCTAAAAATAATGCATATGTAGGCATTGTGGTTAACCCTGATCACTATGATGAAATTTTAGAAATGCTTAGAACAAATGGTGCATTGACGCAAGACTATCGTTTTGCACTTGCTAAAGAAGCCTTTGCTCATACAGCTGCTTATGATACAGCGATTGCTAATTATATGAGTGGTGTTATTGGAGAAGGCCCTACACCTCCTGAATATTTAAGTGCTTATGAAAAGGTTATGGACCTTCGTTATGGCGAAAATCCTCATCAAAAGGCAGCTTTTTATAAAGAAATTGGCAAGGCTCATGGCATGGGGGCATTAAAACAACTACACGGTAAGGAATTATCTTATAACAATATTGTAGATATGGAAGCTGCGTGGAATATGGTGTGGGAATTTACGGATCCTGCGGCATGTATTATTAAACATACTAATCCATGCGGTGCCGCAACGGCAGCAACATTGCATGATGCGTATGTCAATGCCTATGAAGCCGATTCTGTATCCGCTTTTGGTGGCATCGTTGCGTTAAATCGCGAAGTTGATGCGGCCACTGCCGAAGAAATGAGCAAGATTTTCTTAGAAGTTATCATGGCGCCAGCTTTCACAAAGGAAGCTCTAGATATTTTGGAAGCGAAGAAAAATATTCGTCTCATCGAGTTATCTAAGCCTGAATCTGGTCAAGTAACTGTGAAAAAGGTGTCTGGCGGTATGCTCGTACAAACGGAAGATGACATCGTAGAAGACCGTGCTAATTATAAGGTTGTTACAAAGGCGCAACCTACAGAAGAACAATGGAAAGCTCTTGAATTTGCATGGAAGCTTGTAAAGCATGTAAAGTCCAATGCTATCTTAATTTCTAACGAGAAACGAACACTAGGTGTTGGTGCCGGTCAAATGAATCGCGTTGGATCGGCTAAAATTGCACTTGAACAAGCTGGAGAGGCTGCAAAAGGGGCTGTTCTTGCATCTGATGCGTTCTTCCCATTTGGCGATACCGTAGAAACAGCGGCTGAACATGGTATAGCTGCTATTATCCAACCAGGTGGTTCTATCCGTGATGAAGAATCCATTAAAGCTGCTGATGAAGCAGGTATTGCGATGGTATTTACAGGCATTCGTCATTTTAAACATTAGAGGTAACTATGAAGGTTTGCATAATCGGTAATGGCGGCCGCGAACACGCTATAGCGTGGCGTTTATCCATCAGTCCGAGTGTAGAAAAGGTGTATGCCGTTCCTGGCAGTGCGGCTATGAAAAATTGTGCTGAACTAGTAGGCATTGATTGGTCTCATACGGATCATCTTATCCGTTTTTTGAAAGATAATAAGGTGGACCTTGTTGTTGTAGGTCCTGAAGCGCCTCTTGTGGCAGGTCTTGCAGATGCGTTGCATGAAGCAGGAATCCCTGTGTTTGGGCCTTCCAAGGCGGCTGCTCAATTGGAAGGTTCTAAGGTCTTTGCTAAAGATCTTATGAAAAAATATAATATCCCTACAGCTGCTTACGGTGTATTCTCCAATGTAGATGAAGCAAAACAATTCATCGCCAAAACAGGGGCCCCTATTGTGGTGAAAGCAGATGGCCTAGCAGCTGGCAAGGGTGTTGTAGTGGCAATGACTGTTGAAGAAGCTAATGCAGCCGTTGATGACATGCTAAGCGGAAATCGCTTTGGCGAGGCTGGTAGTACCGTTGTTATTGAGGAATTCATGGCAGGTGAAGAAGCGAGCCTTCTTGCCTTTGTAGATGGTAAGACCGTAGTTCCTATGATTGCCTCTCAAGATCATAAACGTATCTTTGATGGTGATAAGGGTCCTAATACAGGCGGTATGGGAACCTATGCACCAGCACCTGTGCTAACTGATGCATTGCGCGATGAAGCCATGAAGACCATTTTAGAGCCTATGGTAGCAGCCATGGCAAAGGAAGGTATGCCATATGTGGGCTGTCTTTATGCAGGCCTTATGATTACTAGTGAAGGCCCTAAGGTCGTGGAATTTAATGCACGCTTTGGCGATCCAGAGACACAAGTGGTATTACCATTGTTGGAAGGTGATTTAGGACAAATTATGATGGCCTGTGCTACAGGTACATTACAATCTAATATGGTGAAATGGAAAGACTCTTCTGCTGCCTGTGTCATTCTCGCTTCAAAAGGCTATCCAGAAACCTCGTCTAAAGGCGATGTCATCTTAGGTGAACTTGTACAATATGATACATCCATCATTTTCCATTCTGGTACGAAGTTAGAAGGTGACCATTATGTCACGAATGGTGGTCGTGTTCTTGGCGTTGTGGGACTGGGTAAGGATTTGCGAACCGCTTTAGACCGTGCCTATGAGCGTGTTGATCATATTACATTTAAGGGCATGCAATATCGTAAGGATATTGGTGCAAAAGCTTTCAAATAATACATAATCCCCTATACTATATGCATATGCATACGGTGTAGGGGATTTTTATTGCCTATAATTTAGTATGTACCCGTGATATAATAATATCGATATACATAGAAACACCAATGTAGATGACATTTGGTGATGTAATAGAGTCTGTTTTCTTTGTAATAGCGATATACCATTATGATTTATAATAAAGAACCGTTACAACTGAATAGTCCTGTAGCCTTTTGGCTTAATTTCCCCAATGAGGAACGTGTTTTTTGGGTGGACCGGCAAAGTAATCGTATTGTTGTAGGCGCTAAACGTCTAGCCACAGTTAAAGATGATGAGGATCGCCATAATTATGCGTATGTATTTTATGGGGATACTTTTTTTGACACATCAAAGGATCCTAAGTGGTCGGGAATGGGGCATGAAATGATTGCGTTCACCCATTACTACATCGTAGAAAATGGAGAAGCCTTTTATTTGCATGCTGGTGAAAGTGTTAGCATCGAAGATATAGAAGTGCCTCATATTCGTCATGATTTCCGTGAAACTAGTGATGATAAAGGCGATTGGGACCACTTAATGAATGCCATTTCAGATGGCATCGGCCGTGGAGAGATGACAAAGGTGGTCGCATCCCGTGAGGTGCAATTCACAAGTGATACACCGTTTAATGTGGCGAGTATCTTGACCAATTTGGTTGAAAATAATCCGAACTGTTTCATCTTTGGCTATGAGAAGGATGGGCGCACCTTTGTGGGGGCCTCTCCTGAAATTTTGGTGCGTCATCGTGGTAGCGAAATCCTTAGTTATGCACTGGCTGGAACCGCGCCAAAGGATGGCCCTAATGCGTGGACTAAGGAACAGTTGCTAAGTGATAAGAAAAATCTCTTTGAACATAATATCGTCCGTGACCGTATCGTGAACACGATAAAGCAAATCACTCCAGACGTTACGGTGGGGGAAACTGGCATTATGGAGTTAGCTCATCTCTATCATTTACGTACCATTATTACTGCAAAAGATAGCACAAAATCTCTCGTAGAATGGGCAAAATTACTACATCCAACACCGGCTCTTGGTGGTGAACCACGAGAGAAGGCGATGGCTCTCTTAGAAACATACGAAGCTCATGAGCGCGGTATGTACGCTGCACCATTTGGTTTTATGAAGGATATGGGGGATGGCATTGTTGTCGTTGCCATTCGTTCTGCCTTGATTATGGATAATATTCTCTATGCCTATGCAGGATGTGGTGTGGTTGCCGATTCTGATGCGGATGAAGAATATATAGAGACTAATAATAAAATGCGTACTATTCTAGATGCATTGTAAATGGTAAAGATCTAGTGCGAAAAAATATGATGCGGAATATATCCTCATCTATATTACGGAGAAATTACATGAATGAATATATCGCCGCCTTGGTAGATGAATTCGCCCAATTAGGCATCACATATGCCGTGTTTAGCCCTGGTTCGCGCTCTACAACGATGGCCATGCTATTTAGGGAACACGGTGCTTTTGAAACCTATATGAATATTGACGAAAGGTCCGCAGGATTTATGGCCTTAGGCATCGCAAAGGCCCATAGAAAGCCTGTAATTCTCGTGTGCACGTCGGGCTCAGCGGTAGCACATTATATGCCAGCTGTACTAGAAGCACAATATAGCGGTGTACCCTTGATTATTTTATCCGCAGATAGGCCTCACACATTGCAACATGTAGGGGCTCCACAAACGGTAGATCAACAAAAAATATTTGGTACAGCTGTTAATTATTACGAGGAATTGGCAGTACCACAACAGGAGCATTACTATACATATCCGCGCCTAGTAGCTCGTAAGGCTTATATGAAGGCTATGGATGTGAAAAGGGGACCGGTGCATATTAATGTACCGCTCTTTGAGCCATTGGTACCGGAGTTAGATAGGAAACATTTTGAATGTGGCAGGCAACCATTTTCTGTTGTTCCGGCTGCTATTCAGCCAGGTGATGCATGCACTATCTATGACCTCCTTGCAAATAAAAAAGTGCTTATCTTAGCAGGGCCAAGTACGAATCTTGAGGATGCCGATGCCATTCTTGGTCTATCTAATATATTCCATGCGCCAATATTAGGTGATCCATTGTCCAATATGCGTCGTGTTTATGATGAACGAGTCATTACATCTTATGATGCATTGCTTTCACAAGAGGTGTATCGAGATACATTGCGACCAGATTGCATTTTACAAATTGGTCAGATGGTCGTATCTAAACGCGTTCAGCAGTGGGTGGCATCCATGCAACATATCCCAATCATATCTGTTAGCCCTACAATGGACTATACAAACCCTGCAGGAAACACGATCCTCTTTGTACAATCGACACCACAAGGTTTGGTTGATGCACTGAATATGGAGATTTCTGAGCTTCATGTAATGGCAAATGAGGTCCATGCAGAAGTCGCTGATGAGGAACTCAATACAGTTGATAATGGCTATTTGGCTACGTGGATTGATGCAGACGGTGTAGGCCGTAAACAACTCGATACAGTAGCTAGGGAACAAGAGCTATTTGAAGGATATACGATTCATCTATTACAAGAATTGTTGCCGAAGAATAGCCAACTTGTGGTTGCCAATAGTATGAGTATTCGAGATATGGATTATTTCTGGTCTGGTAATCGTCACAGTGCTATTATCTATGGTAACCGTGGCGTTAACGGTATTGATGGTACCGTTTCTACCGCCCTTGGCATCGCTACAAATGGCATGCCTACCGTATTGCTTACGGGGGACTTAACCTTCTTTCACGATTTGAATGGCCTCGCCGTGGCAAAAACGCACCCCTTAAATGTAACCATCATTGTTCACAATAATGATGGGGGTGGTATTTTTGAATATTTGCCGCAAAAGGGAACGCCGTATTTTGATTATTTATTTAGTACCGCACAAGGCCTAGACTATAGTGGCCTTGCGACACTATATGGTATCGACTTTGTATGTGTGTCGAGCAATGATGAATTGAAAAATGCGTTACAAAACTATGTTGGAACAGCAGGTGTTCACGTTATTGAAATCCCCACATCTAAAGAACGAAGTCGGGAATTACATGCGCTATATACGACGATTCCTACAAACAAGGAGGACCAACTATGAGCCAATATGCTTGCAGTATTATAGATAACTCCCTATTCAATCCAGCACTTCGCATGTATGTCGATCTTGGTGAGTATCGATATGGGGTGACGCTAGCTGGCGCCGGTAAACCTCTTGTGTGTTTACATGGTTTTTCTGAGTCTGGTTATACCTGGGATGGCATCGTTGTGCCAGGCTATCAACTTATCCGTATCGATACGATTGGACATGGGGATTCGGATATTCCAGAGGATGAGACTGCCTTTTCTATTCCTACTATGCTCAACGATTTACATACGGTAATTTCTGCCGTGGCTGGTGAAAGCTATTCTCTCATGGGATACTCCATGGGGGCACGATTAGCTTTACTATATGCTCTTGAGTATAGTTCTGAAATTGAAAACCTCATCTTAGAAAGTGGTTCTGTTGGCATTGAATCAGAGGTAGAGCGACAAGCGCGTAAAGCTGCTGATGAACAATTAGCACTAGCTATAGAAGATAATGATGGAGAGTGGTTTGCTACTAAATGGGCTAACATTTCTATTTTTGAAAGTCAACATCAGCTTTCACCAGTTGTACAAGATAAGTTGTTTCAACGTCGGTCTCATAATAGTCCTTATGCATTAGCGGCTACATTGCGTGGCTCGGGGCAAGGTGTAATGCCCTTTGTGGGTCATCGCTTACAAGAATTATCCATGCCATCTTTATATATTAGTGGCGCACTAGATACAAAATATACTACAATAGGAGAAGAACTGTTTAGTAATATACCAAACTGTGAACATGTCATCGTCAATGGGGCGGGACATAATGTACATTTAGAAAAGCCAGGCCCATTTATGACGGTCTTAGCAGATTTTTTATATAAGGAAAGGTAATATCCATGAGCAAATTTGATTGGAAAGTATTGGATCGTAATTATGAAGATGTAATTTACGAAACCTATAATGGTATTGCAAAAATCACGATTAATCGCCCAGAAGTGCGCAACGCATTTCGCCCTAAAACCGTAATTGAGCTTATTGATGCATTCACAATTGCTCGCGACGATGCAGAAATCGGCGTTATTATCTTGACTGGTGCTAACCACGGCCAAGGTGAAGATAAAGAGGCATTCTGCTCTGGCGGTGACCAACGTGTGCGTGGCAATGGTGGTTATGTAGGCGATGACAATATTCCTCGTCTTAACGTACTTGACTTGCAACATTTAATCCGCATCATTCCAAAACCTGTTATCGCTATGGTAAATGGTTTTGCCATCGGTGGTGGACATGTATTGCACATCGTATGCGACCTTACCATCGCTTCTGAAAATGCAAAATTTGGTCAAACAGGTCCTCGCGTAGGTTCCTTTGATGCTGGTTATGGTGCTGGCTATTTAGCACGCATGATTGGTCACAAACGCGCTCGTGAAGTATGGTTCCTTTGCCGTCAATACACGGCTGCGCAAGCTTATGAAATGGGCATGGTTAACTGCGTGGTACCATTCGACAAATTGGAAGAAGAAACAGTTCAATGGTGTAATGAAATTTTGGCATTGTCCCCAATGGCATTGCGTATGTTAAAAGCATCCTTCAACGCAGATACTGATGGCCTTGCAGGTTTACAACAATTTGCAGGCGATGCAACATTGATGTACTATACAACAGATGAAGCTAAAGAAGGCCGTGATGCGTTCAAAGAAAAACGCAAACCAGACTTCAAACAATTCCCTAAATTCCCTTAATCGGAATATGGTTATCAGTCCTTATGTATGGACCTGAACCCTTTACATAATAAGCAGTGCGCCTCTATATGAGGCGCCTTTCTTATACGTATATGTTTTATAGTATTATGGCTAGCTAAGAGGTGAGATGATGGAATGGTTACGATATGGAAAACAGTACTATCCGAATCGTATATGTATGAATAATTACACCTATCAGGATATATATAGTGCTGTTGTGAACGTGGCGACGCGATTACAAACACTGTCAGATACACGTATCGCTATAGTGTCGGATAACTCCGTAACAATGGCTGTTTATCTCTTGGCAGCCATGCTAGTCCGCAAAGAGGTACTCTTATTAAATGTTCATCTTACAGCGGGCGAAATAGAAAATCAGTTATGCCAGCTGCATATTACAACTGTGTTACACAGTGCTAAGCGATGTGGCCAAGTACCTAAATCGGTAACGTCTATGGAGTTCGAATCTATGGAGTCTATGTTGCATAATGAGGAAAAGGATATCTTTGATTGGATTGTTAATGATAATGATATAGCAGCTATCATGAATACCAGTGCTACAACGGGGCAGTTTAAATCAGTGCCACTTCGTTGGAGTCAAATTAAGGCGCATGTACAAGCATCACAAGAGGTGCTAGGTAGGTCTGAACAGGACAATTGGCTCATGGTATTGCCCTTATTTCATGTGAGTGGCTTATCTATTTTGATGCGATCACTCTACAATGGAACCGCAATGACAATCATGGAATCCTATGATGAAGAACAAGTGTTGCAATGTATTCATGATGGTCGCATCAATATGATGTCTTTAGTACCTACCATCTTAAAAAATTTGGAACCTCGCATTATACATCATCAATTGCGTGTCATCTTATTGGGCGGTGAGTTTATACCAAGACCTCTAGTTGATGCATGTGTGGAGAAACAACTTCCGATTTATAAAACATATGGCATGACAGAAACCTTTAGTCAAAGTGTGACCATGCCTGTATTATTAAATCTAAATAAACTCGATTCGGTAGGTAAACCCTTGCCGGGGATGACCGTACATATCGTAAATCCTGATGTCGATGGGGTCGGGGAAATCCATTTGAATGGGCCTATGGTTATGAGGGGTTATATTAATCGCGAGCCGATTCATGGCGATTTTAATACCGATGATATGGGTTATGTCGATGAAGATGGTTTTTTATACATCTTAAATCGCCGTACAGATTTGATTATTTCTGGAGGCGAGAATATCTATCCGAAGGAAATTGAAGATACTGTGTATGCTATGCAAGGTGTGAAGGAATGTGCGGTTATTCCTGTAGCCGATACGAAATGGGGGCAGGTGCCCGCACTATTTGTTGCTTTTGATGATATAGATGCATTAGGTACCGATTCGAAAATGATCGTGCGAGA
This sequence comes from Veillonella sp. ICM51a, assembly GCF_000524355.1. Classification (NCBI taxonomy): domain Bacteria; kingdom Bacillati; phylum Bacillota; class Negativicutes; order Veillonellales; family Veillonellaceae; genus Veillonella; species Veillonella sp. ICM51a. The sequence goes on along the minus strand of NZ_JAPX01000036.1, from coordinate 46,337 downwards.
CTATATTTCTAGTAAGCTAGCCAAATACAAGGTGCCTAAATACATTACAATTATGGATGCATTGCCACGTAATGGGACAGGTAAGATTATGCGTAAGTCGTTGGCCGCCCATCTCGATATGACTGCGTCAAATGGAGGTTCTCATGAATGATGTATTGAACTTTAAATCCATAACGACGTATCGTGTGGCTTTGCCGTTAAAGTTTGAATTTAAAACGGCTAAGGGTACTGTTCGTGTTCGTGAAAGTATCATCGTTCGTATCGAGGATCAACAAGGCTATGTTGGATACGGGGAATGTGTCGCTTTCACAGACCCTTTTTATACGGCGGAAACTGTTGATTCCGCATGGAAACAATTGGTGGATACCTATATTCTAGAGTTGCGCTTGATGCGGCCAAAACCATTAATGGCCTATATTCGGCAGTTACAATTTTGGTTAAAGCGCGATAATATGCCCATGACGATAGCAGGCCTTGAAAATGCTTTAATTAATCTAGATTGCAACCGAAAAGGCGTGAACTCTGTGTCGTATATCATGGGGCAGTCTTTAGAATCAACTATTTCCAATGGCATCGTCATTGGTGACGTGTCCATGGATGAACTATTAGGTATCGTGGAACAGCATGTAGCCAATGGTTGTAAACGAATTAAACTCAAGGTATCGCCTCGTGATGGTTATGAACGGACACGACTTGTGCGTGATGCTTATCCAGAATTAGCCTTAGCTGTTGATGCTAATCAAAGTTATACCTATGACCAGCTGGATATGGTGGCTGCCTATAATGATTTGAATTTACTATGCATAGAGGAACCCTTTAGCATGACGAATTTGACTACCTATAAAGCGTGGAAGGAATCGTTGCCTAATTGGCCTATTACGACCTCTATTTGTTTAGATGAGTCGATTTTATCCTATGATGACTTATCTTATGCAATCGAGTGTAGATTAATCGATGTACTCAATGTGAAAGTAGGTCGTCTTGGGGGCTTAATACAGACGCGAGCCGCTATTTTACGATGCCGCGAAGCAGGTATTCCCTACTGGATTGGTAGCATGGTTGAATCAGGAATCTCAAAGATATTACATGTTCAACTTGCTGCCTTAGGTGATACCTATATGGCAGGGGATTTATCTGATTCTAGTCGCTATTTTGAACATGACCTTATCAATCCAGCAATTTTATTTACCGATGGGGCCATGCAGGTGCCTAATGGTGCTGGTCTTGGCGTTGATGTATTGGATAATCGTATTGAAGAATATACAGTGGAGAAACGAACACTATGACAATGATAGACGCATTACAAATCGATTGTGTAGAGCTAACCGGACCTACCAGTGGGCAAGGGGTGATGCATTTAACTAGTTATCATGCGCAGCCACAAGGCTATCTCAATGGTGGAGCTACCTTGGCCTTTGGTGAAATTTTATCGGGGATGCTCAGCAATCAACTGATTCAAGATGATCAATTTGCTGTAGGACAATCGGTAACCGCAAATCACATGCGCCCTATGAAAGCAGAAGGCGATTTGATTGCTAAAGGACAGCTACTCTTACAAGGGAAAACATCTCATGTTTGGCGCTTTGATATGTATGATGAAAGCCATCGCTTGATATCTCAGGTTACCGTAACCTGTGCGATAGTACCTAAAAATCGATAAGAAAAAAAGACCTCTTTCGTAGTAAATACGTTTGTAGAGGCAGATAACAGCAAAATTCTCCACCGGCCGGGTCTGTCTACGCCCTTCGGGCTTCGCAGGGCCAAAGTCGAATTTTGCTATCATCTGCCTCTTTTTCGTATTAACCTAACAAAAGAGGTCTTTATTTTCTTGTGATTTTATAGAGTGCTTCGATATCTGGGATATCATAGATGGCCCAAGTTCCGTCACCGATGTGCTTCATAAGTACTCGGATGGGAGCTGTTTGGTTTGTTTTTGTGTTGTGAATCGTTACGGTTACTGTAGCGGTATCGCCATCATCTTCAGAGGTAATGTTCTTGATTTCCAAATGGCGTTGTTTAAATAATTCACCTCGTTGGATGCGGTCTACCATAGAAAACGTATTGGATGTGTCTTCGCTTTCAACATCTGAATCACTACTATTTTGCGATTTGAAACTATCTGGATCCTCTACATATTTACGAATTACATCATCAAGAAGGGCTGGTCCAAATGTTTTTGTTGCTGCCACAGCGGCCTTGCCTAATGGTGAGGATGTATCCACATAGGTGTTGCCCTCGCGGGTAACGATATTTTTAACCAATGATGTTGTATCGATGTGCTCCAATACCGTATCCGCATCTTTGTTTTCAACGGCTTCACGGATAGTTTGGAACGTATAGACTGGTGTATGAGGAATATACCATAAGAAATACCACATAGCGCTCAGTGCAGCTATGATGGCAATAATGATTGCTATTGTTAATGTTTTTGATTTCATAATGTTGCTCCGATGTATATAATACATATATTTTAACACATAAATTTCTCCTTCTCTATAGTTGTCAGCGCTTTAGATTATAGGTATAATAAAGTGTATTCATTTTATATTCATCATTAAAATGAATGTGTAAGAGAGGAGTTAGAAATGAAAGACAAATTAATACTAAAAGCTCTGGTTTGCAGTGCTTTTATGTGCAGTCTAAGTGTGGGAACGATGGCTGCAGATGTGAGTACTGATGTAAAAGTCGGGGATACTGAACAAAGTAACTGGATGGATCGTACGGATATCGGTATTGGGTTACAAGATACTCAGAAAGATTCTTATCATGATTATGCAATGCCTAATAAACAAATGACTGATAATAATCTAAGCTATGATACACGATTCCATTATCATAATCATAATTCTAAGCAGAAAATGAACGCAAAGTATTTTATAGAAACATTGCAACCTATAAAGAAATATGGCAAAAATGTCAAATCTATGGTGTTTGCACAAGGGCGCTTAGATGGTAATGGTGGCGAAAAAGTTTCCACTACTACATATTGGAATGGTTCGGATTCAGATCTTGGAAGAATTGACGGTCAAGGAATGTATATTGATAAAGGTGAAGTAGTAGAACATGATACTCTTGGTGTTGTCGGTACTGCTGGTATTGGCTATCGCCGTCTTAGTACACATGAGCATGCCTACGTCGGTGCCAATGTATTCTATGACTATGCTTTTAAGGATAAATTTTCTCGTGTTAGTGCAGGATTAGAATATGTAGCTGGTCTAAATACGATTAGTGTCAATGTATACCATGGACTATCAGAAAAAAAGGTGGGGCCTTATGACATTAACACACCTTTACGTCAAGTACCACGGGCAATAGATTTTCATGATAGCTCTAGTACACCACCTGATGGTATTCATAGAACACCCCGATATTCTTATGAACATGTATTGGATGGCTTTGATATACGGTATACACGAGATTATAAGAATGCCCGTTGGCTATCTAGTTATGTGGAAGGATATCATTGGAAAACAAAAGCACCAGGAGAACATCCAGCAGAGATGTTCTATATTGACCAACATAAGTGGCAATCCATACATGGGCTAAAGGTAGGCGCTAAAATGAATGTGACGCCTCATATCTCTGTAGACTTAGGAATTGGTAAAAGTAATATTAGTTCTGTAGAACCGTATGTATCTGTTATGTATACTTTAGGTAAGTCTAGATATGCGTACTTTGGTGGTAAACATAGTGAAAATGTGATGACTTCGGCACGTTCTAAGATGTTTGATAAGGTTAAACGCAGTGATATGAAGGTTGAGTATTATTGGGAACAAGACTTGCGTGACGGTCCTTGGGATCATTTATAATTAGTATCATATCTGTAGAAATACTATATAATAATTAATTTAATATAGTTATATTTGAATTGGCACCTAAAGTTCCCTTGTAGAATTTTAGGTGCCAATTTTATTTCTGTAATTTGGGGATATAATCTGGAGTATATTGAAGTATACTGAATATAAATGGCTATTATATACGATTTTTGATGTATAATTCTTATTTCTATATATTTTGGAGAAATTCATCAAAAAATTAGAAAAAAGTACTTGCATTATATTAGTGGCTCATGTTAATATATACGAGTAGTCAACGAGAGTTGATACGCGGCCCCGTGGTGTAGCGGTTAACATGTCGCCCTGTCACGGCGAAGATCGTCAGTTCAAATCTGATCGGGGTCGCCATTTTTTTTTACAAAAAACATGCCTCGGTAGCTCAGTCGGTAGAGCAACGGACTGAAAATCCGTGTGTCGACAGTTCGATTCTGTCCTGAGGCACCATTTTGTATTCCGCGCGGTTGTGGTGGAATGGCAGACACGCCATCTTGAGGGGGTGGTGAGCGTACGCTCGTGAGGGTTCAAGTCCCTCCAACCGCACCAAGCTGATTAAATAAGGGTTTACAGGTAATTCTGTAAGCCCTTATTTTTGTTTGACATCATAAAGTCTTGCGTGGTTTGACATCATTTTGACATCAGAATATTTTAGAGATACGTTCCACGATGTCATCTTTCATTTTAGGTGTCACATGTGAGTAGGTATCCATTGTTTCTTGGAATGAAGCATGGCCTAGGCGTTCTTGTATGGCTTTCATATTTGCTCCATTTTCGATGAGTAGGGTTGCATGGGTATGTCTAGTACCATGCATAGTAAAAGAGGGCTTACCGATTAAACTGGCGTATTTCTTACATATTTTGCTGACCTCATCAGGACATCGAGGACCGCCTTTTATACCAGGGAATACAAGATTATTATTAATCCAGTTCATGGTTTTAATTCTGCGCTTGTCTATGACTATTTTATGCTTCATAAGCTCCTGGAGTGTTTCCGTATCAATGGCAATTATCCGTTTTGAGGATGTGGTCTTAGTTGTATTAGATATAACTGCAGTAGATCCGATTTTGAGGGCTGTTTGTGAAATGGATATAGTTGATTTTTTGAAATCGATATCAGACCATCGCAATCCTAATAATTCAGACCGCCGCATACCTGTTGCAAATGCTAATTTAAATAGTGCATGATGTTCTGTATTTGATATATTGGATAAGAAGTCTTTTACTTCATCTGCAGATAACGTTACCATATGACGGACTTTTACCTGCTTTGGGCGGTCTATGTTTTTCATGTAGTTTTTAGGGATGATATCATCTTTTACCGCCTGCTCTAATATGGATCCTAGAATTGTCATGGTGTATGATATAGTTCTTGATGATAATCCATCCATTGATTCAAAAACATACCGTAATGTATTAGGTTTAATTTCGGCTAACTTCACGCCACCGATTTTATCTCTTATGTAACGATTGATAATACCAGTATAACTTTGATAGGTGGCAGGGGTTATGGTCTTTTCTTTTAGTTGTAACCATATATTAACCCAGGTGTTTAATGAAATAGTATCATCGAAATTAGCACATGATTGATTAGTATTTATGTATTTCTCCATAGCTTCTATGGCTGCTTTCCTGGTAGTGCCATAAAAGAATTTACGCTTACCGTTGATGGTTTTCGATACCTGGTATCGTCCATCGGCTCTCTTTTTTGCCATAAAAATAACCTCCTAGGCCTAAATTTGGGTATATTAAATAAGCCTTAGAGGTTTTGTGGTATAATAATAGTATTCTTTGGTATATGCCTCTAAGGTGTGTATCATGGCCCCTATTCTGTTGGTAGCAGAGTAGGGGCTGTTTTTTTATTAGTTTTGTGTTTTTGGAGTGTATTTACCAGTGCGCTGTGCATTTCCTAGGGCACCCATAGCTTCTAGATACCCATAAGTATTTGGTTGTAATTCAACGCGTTTAGGTTTCTCCCCTTATGTGTAATTACACATTAAAATGATGATAAAAGTCGATATTTTCTAATTCCGAATCATCTATATGTGACCTACGAACCATTTGTTCGACAAGGTTCACGTGTTCATCTAAGTAAAAATCATCATTAATAATATGCATTAATTCATGTTTAATTTCCTCTCTCATGCGATCATGAGGGAGGTTTTTGTTTATGTAGATATTATGAGTATCTACATCTTCACATTCCTCTGACACAGCATTGGCATGTGGCAAGTCGCAGTAAATCAAATTTACAACCAACGATAACACTCTCCCTTGTGTGTATTACTTGTGTTTAGATTTTAAGAACTCTATGTATTTGACGGTTTCTTCCATGTCCTCTTTAGACATATCTTTTGCAGCGGAGAAGAGCATGCGTGCACCTGGTCTAGTGCGTAAGTACTCCGCGAACTCTGCTGCTTCAGGGTCATCATAATATCCTTCAGTAGGCTTGGGTTCTCTTGATTGTTGGGAATCAGTCCAACCCATTAAATATGCAGGCGTAGTGTTAAGAGCTTTAGCTAATGGTTCAAGAACGTCAATTGGCATGTTCTCAATATCACCATTTTCATATCTATATATAGTAGCTCTGTTTTTATTTAACATCTTAGCCAATGCATCCGCTGTATACCCTAATTCTAATCTTCTTTGCTTTATACGTTCTCCGATTCTCATGGGAAGCCTCACTTTCTAGTTATTTACATAATACAATACAAATCGCAAAAATGCAACAATTTTTCTTAAAATATTTATAAAATCGCATATAATGCGAAAAATATTGTTGACATGCATTGTTCAATGGGTTAATATCAAATCAGAAGGTGTCGCATAAAAGCGACTTGAAAGGGGGTGTAATTTATGAACACTAGAAAATTAAAAGCTAAATTAGTAGAAAAGGATGTATCTATTGCGGATTTAGCAACGATATTAAACGTCGATAAATCGACTGTTTATAGGAAGTTTAATAAGTCGGGAGAGGCTTTTACGGTTAGCGATGTAGATAAAATCGCGAAAGCATTATGCCTAACATACAACGATATCAATGAAATTTTTTTTGCAAATATAGTCGCATGATATGCGACTCACGAAAGGGGATTCTCATGACAAAAAATACAATTCTGAATACTGATATGTTTACAAAAATAGTTATTAAAAACGAAGATGACGATACAGTAGTCGCTGTTATTACTGCTGATGATGTTGAACCGGCGCCGCATTATATTGCTGTATTAACTCCTAAGTATAATTAGCCTTTTAGTGAATGAAAGATGGGAGATGAAAATATGGAGTTTGTCATCGGATATATTGTAGGGCTCGTGTTAACAGGAATTTTGATTATTGTAGTTGCTGGACGTGGGTTTTAATCCGTCAACAAAGTTAATAGCGGTAGAGAGGAGACACTAAATGAAAGCAGTAAAAGATCGCATTACAAAAGAACGCGAAGAACTAGCATTAGCAGCTAGACCATTAGTGGAATGGGTAAGAAAAAACGGCACACCTCATACGACGATATTGGTGACAGACACTTTTGTGAATGTGTGCAATACCGAAATTGGCGTGCCGATAGATGATTAGTCATCTAATTTTGCGTTGTGGTTTATGGACTAAATGCTGATGCACAAATTTCCCTTTTGAAGATGCATTCAAAAAAGATTGAAATAAACTTTCACTACAGCTGAAGTATTGGTATACGGATCCATTTTTGAACCGCACTTGAATGATGCCATCTTCATAGCCAATGGCGGAAACATTTGAAGATGATACATTTATCATTTCCATAATAATCACCTCCTTTCAAGGTGATTATATCAAAAGTATTTATTGTGTCGAAAGGAGATATCCGTGAATAGAAATAAACTCTGCGCCACAGTTGATGAGGCCGCAGAACTGGCTAGCGTTGCACCTGCAGTGATTCGCCAATGGGCGGAAGACTTTGATTTTCCGTCAATGAAAATCGGACAGCGTGGTGGTAAACGCTTAATTCATTTAGATTCGTTTAATGCCTGGCTAGCGAAACGATGCCAGGCAAGAATAGGAGAGTGAAAGATGAATAAATTTATCATGATAGCGTCCCTTATAATGTTCGGGTTGCTAGAGGGTTCAGATGTACAAGGCTTTGTCATACCTGATCTAGTAATGGCCATAGGGATATTATGGGCGAGCGCCATGTTGCTATATGTAGTTAAACATGGAGGTGAATAATGGAACCATTAATGCAAGCATTATTTTTGGCTGTATTCATGCTGGTTAGTTGCATGGTGTTTGTTTCTCTGTTTGTATTGTTGCCCTTTTGGTTCTAGGAGGTGATATATGAAGCGTGTTAATTGTTTAAAATGTGGCGTACGGATTATCCCATATACCTATAGCTATATATTCGATGAAGTAAATCGAAAAGCTATTAGGGTGTGTAAGAGATGCCATGACGAACACATTAAAAATAAATGTAAAAAAGCCCGTACTCACGGCAATGAGATACGAGCTCTAGTTAAATAACCAAGTTAATTGTAACACATTAAGTCGTTACTAAAAAGGAGGTATTATGCCTGAACTTGTAGCAAAGAAAAAATCAAAACCAGCTATAAATACATTTGATTTTAGCTTCTTTGAAAAACATAACGGTAAACATGATAGAGCTATGAAAGTTGCTATTGTTACATGTAAGAGCTATATCAAATTATCAATGATGGCCTATCGGAAAATTAAAGGCCCAGAGTATTTCAAGGTCGGTATTGATATTAACAACAGAGTAATATGTGTATCCCCTGCAGTGGAGACCGAACCATTTGTGATTAAACCGACGGCGAGTCAGATTGAACGCAGATGCATTTTTATTACTCAAAAGCGAGCTGTCATTGATAAGTTGATAAAACTAGGAATGCCAAAAGTTGTAGAAGGTCAACTAGTTGATGGAGAACTAATATTTCGATTCTAAAGGAGATTAAATCATGGAAAATCAAAATATCTTAACTATTAAATTTAATACATTGGATGATCTAGCAGAGCAAGTAGCAGATTGGAATGAACGATTAAATCATCAATGCCAAGGCCAATGTATGTCGGAAAAGCCAATTGTTAAAGTAACGTCAGGCACCAGTCTTGAACTAGCAGAGAGTAAACTCGAGGATACATTCAAGAAAGCAATTCAAAAGGGGAGTAAGAAGATTGCAGAAGGTATCAATCAACTTGAAGCTGAAGGTTGTAAAGTGAAAATCTTAGAAAATGAAGTGACAGCGCCTGCAGACGATGTTCCTGTAACAGATTTCGAAGGTAAGCCAACAAAAACTAAAAAAGAAGAAAAGGTTGAGCCGGTAACAGAATCGGTTGTAGAACCTGCTCCTGCTGAAACACCAACTGAAGAACCAGCTACTATTGAAACGCCGGAACAGGATGCAGTATTAGATGTAACTGATGAACCGGTAGATAAAAAAGCATTCTATAAAGAATTCCGTGAATGGATGGGTGAGGACGGCGTAAAAGCAAAAAAAGCACTTGCAATTTTTGGCAAGCATGGTGTTACTCGTCCATCTAGTGACTCATTAACAGATGATCTTATCACTGATTTGAAATCTATCATGGCAGGGGAGGAATAATATGTCTAAGCAACAATTTAAAGCACAAGCTGATATCTGTAAAAAGGCATTGGATACATTACATAAAGCAATTGAACTTGACCCTGTTAATGTCGAGGAATACGAAGCTGGTATCGCGTATACCGAGGGTGTCATGAAAGCATCCAATGCTATTGTAAAGGCTTGTGAAATCGTAGAACCTACTAAAAAGCAAAAGGAAGAGCCTAAAGCGGAGGAAGCTGAAACTAAAAGCAAGAAAGCAAAGACTACGGCTAAAAAGTCTAAGCCTAAAGAAGAACCAAAGCCAGTGATAGAAGTAGAGCCTGCACCTGTTGAAGAGAAGGAAGCAGAAGACCTATTTGCTATGTTTGGTGATTAAAGGGGGTATTCACTGTGGAGATTGTATCCAGTACCTATATTCACAAAATGTTCGATAGTGTAATCCTAGAGGCTCCTTACGGTGCGGAATATACAACTATACACCATATCGATTGTGGATTTACGTTTGGAGGCAACTGGCAACGTAGATATTCATATCAGAATGGATATGTTACTGGCTCAAAATACTATACCTGTCCAAATTGTCGAGCTTCTTCTAACCCTTATGATCATAAAATTTACTTCTCTATAAATGATGAGAGCGTATATCCTGTATCGGCTTATGTCGAGGTTATCAATTACAAGCATTTTCTGGATTTGAAGATTCGATATCAAGCTATCCAGCTTTTCTTTGATGGCAAAAAAAATGACTTAGGGATGTGTACAGAAACGTTGCGATTCGACTTCAAGAAACGTAAGGCAACATTTATTGATAGATTTAGAATCCATCATGAATTGACTGTTGACTATATTCGTGAGAATGAGATTATGCCGGTACTGAAATTCTTTGGTGATTCATACGCCATGACAGATTTTAACCGGAAGTATTTAAACAAAACATTCAAGGCGTTACGGCTAATGTTTGAAAAACGTTTGAAGGAAACTTACGGATATGGAACAAAGGATGTATATGTGGCACCTAGTGCTACTGAAGAAAATGGCTACCATTTTACGATGCTGCTCAATATGGTTCTGAAGCTATCGGCACCTGATATGCCTAGCATTGTTAGCTTGATGAAACAATATGTGTATTGGACTAATGCTTACTGCTTATATCGATATACAAATATCCCATTTGAAGATGATGTGTTAGGGGCTACAAGAAAAGGTATGAACTTTCAAGCAGCGCTTAGACAATCATATAAGGCTCCTAACAGTAGAGCATTGCGAAAGCGTATGGTTGATGATCCGTTAAGCGTTTACATGTCAGATGTATTAAATCTATTTAGTGATGAAAATTGTAGGCGCACTATACTCACATTACGGCGTAGTAGGCATGAAGGTACGGACCCATATTTTGGTAAGGCTCACAATGCCAATGATGTACGTAAGGCGATGAGATTAAAAAGTCCACATGCAATGTTTATGTGGCAACAATTAATTAACCGGTGCGGTGAACCTACCATATTACGTTGGCTATTAGGTGAGGACATTCGTGTTATAGAGGATTGTGTGGATATGCATGCCAAACTCGAGCCAAAATACCAAGAGGCATTATGGAAGAAACGATTCAAGTTGAAGGACTTCCATGACGAAGTAATCAACATATTCAACAAGCAGGAATATGGAGATGTAATATTGCCTGCTCAACCTCAATTACAAGCTGATATGAATGGCATGCACTTTATGGTGCCAAAAACTGCAGCTGATTTAATGACATATGGAAAGCGATTGAAGAACTGTGTAGGTTCATATCGTGACCGTGTTATTCAAGGGCAAGCAGCAATTGTGGTTGTCACGGATGATGACATGAATCCTATTGCATGCCTAGAGTTAGCCACTGGTAATAAGGTTAAAAAGGGTCAACCTAAATTTAATCATTTAGTACAAGCGAAGTTATTCGCGAATGCACAACTAAAAAAAGACAATAAAATTCACTCTACAGTGATGAAATGGGCCAATCGTTTGAAGATTGAACCTCATACCATTGATGTGGACGCTAATGTTGTATAGGAGATCACTATGAAACTCACAAAATTAGAATTACTAAATTTTAAAGGCTTGAAAGCCTTTACTATACATTTCAACGGTGATGTTATTATCCGTGGGGATAATGCTACCGGCAAGACGACTGTATTTGACTCCGTATGTTGGTTGCTATTTGGCAAAGATAGCCTGGATAGGGCTGATTTTGAAATCAAAACATTGGATAGGGGCGAACCTATCCATAAAGTTAATCATGAAGTAACAGGAACCTTTACATTAGATGAAGGTGGTACTGTTGAGCTTAAACGTGTCTATCGTGAAAAGTATTCATCCCCTCGTGGTGGTGAAGTCACTATGACAGGTCATACGACAGACTACTTTGTTGATGGCGTTCCTAAAAAAGAAAAGGAATATAAGGAAATTGTAAATTCATTAGTTGATGAAAATATTTTCAAATTAATTACTAATCCGTTGTATTTCAACGAAACATATTCCTGGCAGAACCGCAGAAAGCTATTACTTGAGATGTGCGGAGATATATCAGATGAGGATGTTATTGCAGAATATAGTGAGCTAAAAGCATTGACTGATATCTTATCAGGCCATAGTGTAGACGATCATCGAAAGGTAGTAGCTGCTAAGAAAACCGCCATCAATAAAGAGCTGGATATGATTCCAGTTCGAATTGATGAGGCCTTGCGCGGGAAACCTACCATTGATACTCCTCGAGACGTTCTTATTCAGGAGATTAGCTTAGCAACTACAACGCTAGAAACTCTAGAGGAAGACAAAGCATTATTAGTGAATGGACATGCGGTTGTTGATACTAGAGCGGAGCTTAAAGATGTACAACGTCGATTGATGGCTCGTGAAAGTGAACTGCAGATGGAATATAAAAAACAATCTGCATTGAAGTCGAATGAATACGATATGGTTGTTTCTGAACTTAACAATCTATCTTCTAAGGTTGAGAGCACCAAGCATCGACTTGATACATCAAATAGGGATATTCAACGTATCGAGAGTGTTATTGACGAGCTGATGCATCAACGTCAGCAGGTCAACGAGGATGCATTTGTAATGGATATCGATGAGGCTTGCCCGACCTGCGGACAAAAACTTCCTGCAGAGCAAATTCAAGCCGCACGTGAAAAAGCTGAAACGAAGTTTAACCTTAGAAAATCTAAGCAATTAGAAGAACTTAATCAGTCTATTGAACTGAAGCAACAAGACATTGAGAATATTAAAAAACGAGATGCCGGCTTAGAGCCTGTTGAAACTTTAGAGGCTCTTATTAAGGCGAAAGAACTTGTTAAACAAACCATAACTGATGAAATTGGACAGCTAACAGCTCCAGTGCTTGATGATGATTCTATATATGCTGATTTAAAAGCAGAAGAGTTTATGCTGCAGATGAAACTCGATGAATCTAATACAGATCATTCTGAAGAAATTGCAGACATAGACAAACGTATTGCTACAACGAAAGAACACCGTTTTAACCTTGAAACTGAATTGAATAAATACGAAGAGGCTAAACGGATTGATACTCGTGTAGCAGAGCTAGAAAGTCAACAGGCTGAATTAGCAGCAGAAAAATCAAAGCTCGATGAAGCCTCTTATCTGATGGATGAATTCGTTAAGGCCAAGGTTAATATGCTGGAAGATGTTATTAACTCGAGATTCAAACTAGCACGATTCAAGATGTTTAATGTTATGTTGAATGGCAACGTTGAGGAATGTTGCGAAACCACCTATAAAGGGGTTCCGTATCGCAGCATGAATAACGCTGCACGTATTAATGTAGGCCTTGATATTATCAACGCACTAACTAGCTATTTCAAAGTGAATGCTCCGGTGTTTATTGATAACGCTGAAGCGGTGACTGAGTTTGTTCCTGTAAATAGTCAAACTATTAAGCTTATCGTTGATGAATCAGAACCACAACTAGTGGTTAAGGAGGTGTGAGTATGACTGACTTACAAATTTTTAATAATGATAGATTTGGACAAGTTCGGATTATTCCGGTAGATGGTGAATTAATGTTTGTCGCTAAGGATGTATGTGATTGTTTAGAAATTACAAAGCACCGAGATGCAATCAGTCGACTAGATTCTGATGAAAGGGGGTCGGTTAAACTGGACACCCCTGGAGGAAAACAAGATATTGCGGCTATTAACGAATATGGGTTATATAGCCTGGTGCTTTCAAGTCGAAAACCTGAAGCCAAAGAATTCAAACGTTGGATTACGCATGATGTAATCCCAGCTATTAGAAAAACCGGTTCTTATTCTGTGGTGATTCCGCAGACATTGCCTGAAGCCCTTAGAGCTTATGCCGATGAGGTAGAATCACATAATGCAACGAAAGCAATTGTAGCGCAACAAGAACAGCAAATTGCGGAGTTTAAACCGGTTAAGGATTACGTAGATAAAATTCTCTCAAGTAAATCTTGTTTAGCGATTACTCAAATTGCAGCTGACTATGGTCTTAGTGCTCAAGAGTTAAATAAAATTTTGCATGAAGCTGGTCTACAACGTAAGGTCGGTGATCAATGGATTCTCTACAAGCAGCATATGGCGAAAGGTTTTACCAAATCAGAAACCTTTACATTCTGCAGAAGTGACGGCCGATTAGATTCAAAAATCACGACTAAATGGACGCAAAAAGGACGCTTAGAAATTCATAGTATCTTAACTAAATTAAACATTCACGCTGTATGTGAAGACGTAGCATAGGAGGCACACAATGGGAGAAATTGCGAAAGCGCAAACACAATTACAAACTCAATCATTGAAGACTTTAGTATCGAGTGAGTCTATAAAAAAACGATTTAATGAAATATTAGGGAAGAAGTCAGCAGCATTTGTATCTAGTTTGATTTCTGTTTCTAATAATAATGAACTCTTAACTAAGGCAGACCCTACGACTGTCGTTACTGCTGGTATTATGGCAGCTACACTAGACCTTCCTATTAATCAAAATTTAGGCTTCGCTTATATTGTTCCATTTTATAATGGCAAAAAGAAAATTTATGAAGCCCAATTTCAAATGGGATACAAAGGGTATATTCAGCTAGCCATTAGATCTGGCAAATACAAAAAGATTAATGCCATTAAAATCTATGAAGGTGAAATAAAGAAACGGAATCGACTAACAGGTGAATTTGAATTAGGGGACCCTACCGGGGATGCTGTTGTTGGATATATGTCCTATTTCCGATTGGAGAATGGGTATGAACAATACCTATACATGAGTAAAGAAGAAATGGAAGCACATGCTAAAAAGTATTCTCAAACTTATAAAAAAGGTTTTGGACTTTGGAAAACTGACTTTGATGCGATGGCTATTAAAACCGTACTTAAACAGTTGCTAAGCAAATATGGTATTTTGTCTGTTGAAATGCAGAATATGACGAATGCTCTCACCTCAGATGGCGCCGTCATCCGTGATAATGATGGCGAACTCACACCTGATTTTGAAGGAGAAACCATCGACGTTCAATCTGATGTGGCTGAAACTATTGCTAATAACGCAAATTCAGAAACGATTGATATTGAACCTACTCCTACAAGTGAATTCGTAGATCCTGAAACAGGCGAAGTCGTCCATATGTTTGGTGATTAATTGTGATTAGTATTCAAGCATTCGGTAGTAGCTCAAAAGGGAACTGCTACCGAATCAAAACCTCAACCAATGGGGATGAATTATTACTAGATGCAGGGTTAGCATTTAAAGACATACAGCGATATTGTCGATTTAATTTTGTACATCTCTGCGGTGCATTAGTGACTCATCAACACGGCGACCATTGCAAGGCCGTGCCTGATTTATTAAAACTCGGACATCGTGTGTATATGCTAAAAGACACAGCTGAGGCTATCTATGTTGCCGGACATCATAAAGTGGTCTATATAACGCCTAAGATTCAATTTTCTGTTGGTAATTTTACTATCTTACCATTTGAATTAGAGCATGATGTTCCGAATGTTGGTTTTTTAATTACCGATGGTGAAGAGAAACTCTTATATATTACCGACACCTATTATTGCCGGTACACATTTAAAGATGTGAATCACATTATGGTCGAGTGTAATCATTCTTATGAGATCCTAAACCAACGCGTTGACGATGGATGCCTACATGAGAAACGTATGGAACGATTAATTCAATCCCATTTTTCGTTAGAGAATGTTATTAAATTTCTAAAGTCTATGGACCTTACCAAGTGCCAGGACATTCGACTACTTCATTTATCTGATGAAAACTCCGATGCAGCTATGTTTAAACAAGCTGTTGAAGCTGCTACCGGTAAATATGTAGTCGTAGAACAAGAAAGGAGTTCATTATGATTGTTAAATCTATTCAAATTACAGATAACGATATCAATATCGCCTATCAGAAACCATCTGCTACTGGTCTGACAGATGTCTTTACCATTAAATCTAAAGATGATCCACGGCCTGAACTCATGCAAGCTTTCAGCCGACTACAGGCTATTATGAAAAAGAACTTTGAATTCCTGGAAGAATTCAACATCCCATTTGTCGTACGCTCATTTAAGTTTAAATATGGCGTTATCAAGGACGTGGTGGATAAAGTCAGCGTTGAAGGCATTATACAAGATGCAACCTCAACTGATGAACTGAAATTCAAAACTGATTGGTTATCGGTAGAGTATGCAGACCGTACATTCGCTATTTCAGTGCAAGACTTAATAGATGAATGTGTAAGGTTTATTGCTGGTAAACGTGCACAAGGCAATTTATTTACAAACGAGGAGTAACGGATGGGAAGGGATGTCTATTACTTCAGTCACGATGTTAATGCTAGTAATGACCCTAAAATCATCGTAATGAAAGAGCTATGCGGCATAATTTCTTATGCGTGGTGGTGGATACTGATTGAGCAGTTGGCTGTACAGGAAGAGTATAGATTACCAATGGATAAAATTACGTTCACGGGGTTAGGCATAGCGTTCGGAATGAAGCAAAACGAAGCAAATGCTTCAAGCATTGAAGCAAATTTAAGCAAAACAGAGCAAGCAGAAGCATTTGTAAATTTGCTTATAAATGAGTGTGAGCTACTAGAGACGGATGGCGAGTATTTTTGGTCTCCCTCTCTTATTCGACGAAATTTGCTTCGGAAAAATAAGCAAGCGGAAATATCCAGAAAACGCAGTGAGGCTGGTCGTTTAGGCGGTCTTAAGAGTGCTGAACAACGAAGCAAAACGAAGCAAATGCTTCAAGCAAATGAAGCAAATCAAGCAAATCAAGCTAAAGGAAAGGAAAGGAAAGGAAATAATATAGAGAGAGATACGCGCGCGCGTGAAGATGAAAATCCTCTATCTATGTTTGACGATGATGAAGTAAAAAATAAACCTATTTACGATTTGTACATGAAAGCAATCGGAGATGTATCACCTGTCATTAAAGACCGATTAGATGATCTGGTTGAGTCTTATGGGAAGGAACGAGTTATTGTTGCTATCAATACCACAGCTGATAATGGCGGTAATAGTATCAAGTATGTTGAAACTGTCACGGCAGGGAATCTAAAGAAGGAGGTGCAAAAAGATTTTGGAGCAAGTAAACATAACGGAAATGCTAGAAACGTTTCTCGAAAAAAGGAAGAAGTCGACTGGCAAGCAGAATACGAGAGAGTCCATGGTAAAGGATGAGTTCTTCTATCCTGTTTATGATAAGCCTGTAGTGATTAAGAATGATGTCAATGGACATTATGCTGCAGTTGGTATCCCTCGGCGATATTATGATATGGATTTTGAGTGGTTACGTAAACATGGCAGCTTCCCTAAAGAGAATTCTGAAGCATATGCCGTAGTGAAACAGTATGTGGATAACCTAGAGACAAATCTTAAAAGTGGCAAAGGATTGATTTTAAGGGGCCCTGCTGGCACTGGAAAAACTTCTATAGCAGTTAGTATCCTGAAAGAGGTTCTAGCGCTGAAACGGGGCTGTATGATGATTTCTATGCCTAGTCTATTGGATATCATGCTCACCTTATCAAAGGGTGATAGAGTTGCGTTTCTAAATTATGAACAAAAGCTCAGGAATATTCCGCTATTGTTGTTAGATGATTTTGGAGCGGAGTATTCTAAATCTGATTGGGTGCACACAAAAGTTGAAAGCATTATTATTGGCCGATACCATGATATGAAGCCAGTTATACTGACAACTAATTATAATAACGACCAAACAAAAGACCATTATAGCGAACGAGTGATTGATAGATTACGTGGCAAAGATTATGAGGAAGCTATATTTTGGGGAGAATCACACCGATGAAGATTATCCTACGTTGTCAGTTTCGGTTTAGAAAGAAAACTCACGACAGGTTCCCCACGTTGAATGAGTACATTGATTGTGAACGTGGTTCGACTATAGCTGCTGCTGCTATGAAAAAGAAATGTACAGAGCAAGTGAAAGAACAATGTCTATCACAACAGATAGAATCGGTAAAGGGGAAAGTAGACCTGTTATTTGAATGGCACTCATCGACCAGGCATGATCCTGACAATGTAGCGTTCGCTAAGAAATTTATTCTTGATGGTCTACAATTGGCAGGTGTGTTAGAAAATGATAATAGAAAGTTCATAGGCACGATGGCAGATGAAATTATAACTGATACAGAGAATTATGTAATCCTGCACATATCGGAGTGCATGAGTATATTCCTGTAAAGAGTGTTAATTAAAGCGAGGTATTATGAAGAAAAAGCTTGTATATGTGGCTCATCCATATGATGGAAAGAAGAGCAATAAAGAAAAAATAGATAAAATCATGCAAGAACTGGTGATGGTTGATATTACACATGACTATGTATCACCTATCCATAATTATGGGTTTATGTACTTAACCGGAGACCAATATCAATTTGGCTTAGGGATATGTTTAGGCCTACTCAATCATTGTGATGTACTGGTCTTGTGTGATGGCTGGGAGACTAGCCGAGGTTGTAAAGGCGAATATGAATACGCCAAGAAACATGGGATTGCTACATTTGTGTTAAGCGAATGGAAAGCAATGAACATGATTTAATTATTGTTAGATGCTTCTTATGAAGTTGGTATAAACACAATTCGGACTAAACTACAAATTAAAAAGGGGGAGATGTATTTGAATGAATACGAAATTGAAAAAATCACTAGGTTGGCCACTGATGTGGCCACAAAAACCTACTATGAATTAGCCAAGCAAGAAAATGCACAGCTAGGTCGTAAACTTCGACACAACACGATCAAGCTGCTTAAGCATTATAGTCAGTTACAGTCATACGTTGACAATGCTATCACGGATTCGACACAAGCCGAGGATATATGGCTCAATGAGCTGTTAATTGATATGTTTGACGATAAAAGCATTGTGAAAGTAAATGCGATTGTCAAAAGCAAAGAAAAAACAGCATTGATGATGAGGCATGTGAATAACATGCTCGATATCTATGCTGAGAAGTGTAGTGCAAAGCAATTTAAGTATTGTGAGTGTATGCGCAGGTATTATATTGATGGAGAAACATTAGAAGAGATTGCAGAATCATTCCCTGAAAAACCTGATGTACGGACTATCAAACGTTATATTGCAAGAGGCATTGAAGAGTTATCAGTTTTGCTATGGGGTGTTATTGGGCTTAACACAAAGCTAGCCTGAAAATTGTCCCAAAACTGTCCTAGACCTGTCCTTCTTGACAGTTTATAATGATAGTGTGAGTTAATAGGGAAACGATTAATCTCTCTCGACACAGTGAATACCTAGAACACTAAAGCAAAAAAGACACTCAGATTTGAGTGTCTTTTTTGCGTATCTGTCGTATAATGATGGTAATTAGTGTTTGTAGTATTTAGAGGAGAAATTATGTCAGATTTATTCACGTTTACTGTTGAATATAGTGAAGAATCTCCGCATCCAGAGAAGATTTTTTCATCTATAGCAAAAACTATTGAAGGAATGCAATTTTTGAATGATGAGCTAATTAAATGTTTGGATTTAGAGGCAACGAATTCCTTAACATTGCGTTCTATTGAAAAAGGCTCTATAAAAGTAGTTTTAGGAACTATTATAAAAACTGCTGAAAACTGTGAGTTTACCAAAGAATATGTAGAAAAAGGGAGTGCATTTTTAAGAAATGCTACGTCAGAAGTAATCAAATTAATAGGGCATAATAAACGTCCAACTTCTGAAAATATTAAAGCCGTAGAGGATGAAATACGTAAAGAAGCATTAAAAAGTGGTTTTAACGATTTAGATGCATATTCTGATATTAGTAGAGTTAATCTATTAAAAGGAGTATCTTTAATTAATAGTGGGGTTCAAACATTACCACTAAATAATAAAGTTTACTTTTCATTAGAAAATGAAGATGTTGATTTAACGGGTGGATTTGAGCTCAATGATGAGATTGTTAAGTCACTTACTGATGTGACAGAGGTTAAAGAAAAGCAAATAGTTACATTGATGATTAAAAAGGTAGATTTAATAGGAGAGTCAAAATGGCAATTTAAATATAATTATGCACCTAATAAAACAAAACTAATTAATGCTAAAATAATGGACCAAAAATGGTTGAAAAAGTGGAAGAATAAAGAAATTTCATTGAAACGTGGTGATTCTCTTATTGTAGAAGTTATGTTTGAACAAGGCTTCAATAAGTCTTTAAACAAAATTACTGAGAATATGATAATTACAAAGGTTTTAAACGTTATAAATGAATCAGATTATAAATCAGATACTTTAATGTAAAGGGATGATTTAATATGGAGTGGTTTATAGAATATAAAGATTATTTTATACTAATAGCATCTTTAATAAGCTTTACAACTGCTATATGTGTTTCATTAATTACATTAATTGGGAATATATATAGTAATAGACAAAAGTATAGTAACGATTATGCTCATAAAATTATTGATAGACGATTAGATACTTACGAGTTAATTGAACAAGTTCTAGCAAAGTTAAATCAGTCAAAAAGTACAAATGATCATAAACGAATATTTGTATTTTTGGAAAAGGTTGATGAAATCGATAATCTTTTGAACGATATTGAAAATATCTATAAAAGGGAGCTATGGATAAGTGTTAATATTCATCATATTTTATGTAGAATCAATAGGTTTTTAGTATATTATAAAGAGTCTATTAAAAAGAATGATATGAGGTATATAAATATATATTTTCAAGAATTTATTAATGATACTAGAAAACCAGCTATTACGGAAGAATATATAAAGTTAAAGAATGTTAAAGGCGCTATTAATCAGTACGAAGTAGCATTAAGTTTAGATTCAGAATATAGTCAGTTGATAAATATGTTGTATCATCAGATTAATGATGATTTAATTAGAATGGAAAATGTTAGTCAATTTTTAAATGGGAAAAATTCTAAGTCTAGTTTTATAAAAAAATTTTTCTAATTGTAAGTATTGATTATAATCATAAACTTTAGAGACGCAGTCATTTGACCGCGTCTTTTTTGTTGAGAAAAAGTGGTGATGCTATTGACAGATGTGTATTGTGAAAAAAGACGATGCCTTAATAATGTAAAGGGTTGGTGCAAGGCTAATGGAATTCATATAGACCATATGTGTAAATCGTATGCACCATCACATTCGTTAGTAAAAACAAAAACCGCAAAGGTTCATAAGGAGTGCGGTAAATATAAGCAGAATAAAAATATATTGAAGTAGCCAGGAGGTGAGATAGTGGCTGCATTAAAAAACAAACGACATGAAAAGTTTTGTCACGAGTACATTAAGGATATGAATGCGACACAGGCTGCTATTCGCACTGGATACTCAGAAAAAACAGCTAAGATGCAAGGTAGTCGATTGATGACTAATGATGACATAAAATCAAGGGTTGCCGAGTTGCGAGAGGCTTATTTAGACGAAAATATCATGACAGCCAAACAAGTTGAGTACGAGTTAACAAGAATTGCTCTAGGACTTTCAAATGAAAAGCAAGTGGTTATTGAGGGGACTGGGGAAGGTTGTTCTGAAGCACGTATCATTGATAAACCGCCTGATGAGCGCTCTAGGTTAAAAGCACTAGAGCTCATGGCCAAGCGACATCGGATTCTTAGTGGTGATACTACGATTGATGTGCAACCAGTTATCATCGTAGGTGGTGATGATATTGCCGACTAACAAAGTGTGCTTACCTGATATCGTAGGCAAGGGGTACGGTGCTTTTTGGCGGTTCAAAGGCCGTTATAAAGTAGTAAAGGGCAGTCGTGCCAGTAAGAAGTCCTCCACGCAGTCTCTAAAAGTTATTATGGAGATAATGGAGAATACTTGCGTTAATTGGCTGGTGGTTCGTAAGACAGAACGGACTTTGCGTGACAGTTGTTTCGCGCAGCTTAAATGGGCCATGCGCCAGTTGAAGGTGGAGCGGTACTTTAAATGTTCCGTATCTCCTCTCGAAATAACATACATACCGACAGGGCAAAAGATTCTCTTTAGAGGTCTTGATGATCCATTAAAAGTAACATCCATTACAGTTGAAGTTGGGGCTCTGTGTAGGCTCTGGATTGAAGAAGCTTACGAGATTATGAGCGAAGATGCATTCAACAGATTGGATGAATCTATTCGTGGTCAGTTGCCTAATGGGATGTATCACCAGGTGGTCTTAACATTTAATCCGTGGTCAGATAGGCACTGGTTAAAGAAACGCTTCTTTGATGAGCCTAGCGAAAATGTATTAGCCTTAACTACTAACTATATGTGTAATGAGTTCCTGGGCGAATCAGACTTAGCACTGTTTGAGGAAATGAAAAAGAATCCTAAGCGGTATAAAGTAGCCGGCTTGGGTGAGTGGGGGGTAGTTGATGGTCTTGTATACGAAAACTGGAAGGAACAAGATTTCAGTATTGATGAAGTACGCAAGTTACCAGGGGTAAAAGCCATATTTGGCTTGGATTTTGGTTATACTACAGACCCGACAGCTCTCTTCTGTGGTGTCGTTGATGCTGCAGAACGTCGACTATATGTATTTGATGAACTCTATGAACGAGCTCTTACTAACAGAGCAATAGCTGAACGAGTACAACGTTTGGGATATGCAAAAGAAGCTATCGTTGCTGATTGTGCCGAGCCTAAAAGTATAACAGAGTTGAGAGAATTTGGATTGACTCGAACTCGAGCATCTAAAAAAGGTGCGGATAGTATTCTGAATGGTGTGCAGCGCATCCAGGACTATGAAATTATAGTACACCCTAGATGTGTTAATTTCCTTACTGAGATTAGCCAGTATCAATGGGGGAAAGATAGATTTGGTAAGTATACCGGCAAGCCTGAAGATGATAATAACCATTTAATGGATGCTATGAGGTATGCATTTGAGAAATTTGCTGTGGTTAAAACAGGCCAAGTTGATATTTATTAGGAGGCTTATATATGGCTGTTATATCAAATCCAAGAGATAGCGAATATGAATTATTGCATGACGCTTATTATGGCACAGGCATGTTCGCTAATGGTGGTGCATTACCTAAATATTCTCGTGAAAGCTCACAGAATTATAAATACCGCCAAAAACTTTCATATTATTTAAACCATACAGGGCCGATACTCAATGCTAGTGTCGACCCTATTTTTAAAGATGAAATATCACGCGACTATAATAAAAGCGAACTTTTTGCTTCGTTCTTGGAGAACGTAGACAGGCTAGGGACGTCGCTCCAAGAATTTATGCGTTTTAATGCAACGCAAGCAAAATTGTATGGTGTTATGTATATCATTGTCGATAACGTAACAGAGTTTGGTGAAACGATGGCCGATGTGATCTCTAAACGCCAGTTCCCTTACCTATATGCTGTTGAACCAAAATGTGTATATAATTGGCGGATTAGCGAAATAGGCGAACTGGAATTATTTGCGTACACATCTCAAGTGTTCGATGAGGAAGGAACCGCAAAAACACAATTCCATGAATGGACAAAAACATCATGGGTAACAAAAGATGAAAACAACAAAGTAATTGCACAAGGTGAGCATAATATCGGTAGAATACCTGTCGTGCAATGGTTCGGACGTAGTTCAAAGAAAACAGATATATTGCCACCCCCTGAATTTCTATCTATTGCAAGGACTAATCACCAAATATATCATCAATGCTCGTTGCTATCTCAAATATTAAGCATGCAAACGTTTAGTATTTTGACATTGCCTGATAACGGTCAAAATATTGGCGATATTACGCTAGGTACAAACAATGTGCTAATGTATCCGGCGGAATCAGGGCATGCTCCTGCGTTTATTGCACCAGATATTGGACCGGCACAAATTCTGATACAAACAATTAAAACGCTTACAGATGATATGTACCGATTGTCAGGAATTAACTCAGTAATAGGTGTGCAAGAGTCAAAAAGCGGTGTGGCTAAGCAATGGGATTTTGAACGAACCAACCAACGGCTGGCTGACTTCTCCGTACAATGTGAAAATGCAGAATATGACATCATTGATTTATATGAATTGTGGACCGGCGAAAATATCGGTTATAAATGTGATTATCCTCGCAACTTTAAAATTAATGATGTAGCCGATGTTATCGCTCAATCTCAATCTGTACTCGATTTAAACCTTGGCAGTAATACTTTGAAAGTTGAAACAGGCAAAAAGGTATTAGACAGTTATGTACCTAACCTTGAGCCTAAAGAGTACGACAAAATTATTGATGAAATTGAAGAAGCTGTTCAACGACAAGAACAGGATCTTGCATATCATGATGATGAAGGGAACGAAGTAGATGAGGACGCAGAAGGAGATAGACAAGGCGATAACCAACTTCGAAGCAGAGTTAAAGAAACTCCTTAAATTAGGTTATAGTCCTAAACAAGCTGTTAAAAAGGCTTATGAGGCATATCCTGTTATGCAATTAATGAAGCCTACGTTACAGGCTGATTTGACGAACTCATTCATAGCTGGGTATGGCAATGATGTTCCGTATAGCACTAAAAGTATTTCAATGGCAATGGCTGAAAGCTGGGCGGCTGATAATTTAACATTATCTAGTCGCCTTTATGGTCGTTCTAAGGCTGTTAAACAAAGCGTTGCTGATACTTTGACGCAAGCGTTTAAAACAAATAAAGCTGTACGAGATACTGCAAAGTCAATCTTCGATGGGTATGGCAATGGTGGTATTATTCCAGAAGCCTCGCTACCTAAATTTATTAATGATCTTACGAAGCTCAATATAACTGGTAGCAGTACACCGGAAGCTAAACAACTACAACGCAAGGTGCTGCGTAGTGTTCGTGATAAAGTATCACGGCTTACCACTCCAGGCGTTAGGGCTGCATATACTGAATTAACCCATGCTATTGATAAAGGAAACGATGAACGTATCAGTAAAGCGTTAGAAACTGCTGTTCAAGAAAAAACACGTTATAACGCTGAAAGAATAGCACGTACAGAAAATGCGAGGGCTTATGCTGACGGTCAAGTAAATAGGTACATGAATGATAATGATATCGTAGCCTATAAATGGCGGTTATCTGCAAGGCACCCTCGCTTTGATATTTGCGACTTTTATGCTAATGCTGATTTATACGGACTTGGCAAAGGCGTTTACCCTAAAGATAAATTACCGACCTTGCCTGCTCACCCTCATTGTATGTGCCATATTCAACCATTAACAGAATTAGACATTCAAGAGAATAAGCAGCACAAGGGCATAAATCAAGCTGGCTTGGATTACATTCAAACGCTAACTAAACCAAATCAGGAAGTGTTACTCGGTGTAAATGGTCGAAATACTGTGTTGAGTGGCAAAGGCGCTTGGCAAAACTTTGCAAGAGGCTGGACGTCTGATATATTCAATGCAAGGGTTCCTAAAAAAGAACATGGAGCTTTGTCAGGAGCTATCAACGATATTTCTTTAGACGCCAATGAACGTCAAAAAGCGCAAAGACATGCAAAACTTTTTTATGAAACTATACGAAATAGTAACAGGACTGTATTAGTTAATAAAATATCTAAATCCAGTAAAATACACCGTAAAAGTATAGAAAAAGTTATTGAACATGTATTTGACAATATGTATAATTTAAATGAAGGAAACACTAAATTTGAACCAGATTTTCAAATGGCTCAATCTTTTCAAAGATTGATTAGTGGTACTCCGTTAAAAAGAGATATTATCATGTTAAAACATGAACGGTTAGAATATGAATTAATGCATCGTTATGGTTATACAGATTATGCTACAGCGCATAGAATAACTGAACAAAAATATAATTATGCAGAAGCTGTTAGAAAAGAGGTGTATCATGTTAGCGCTAATATTAAAAAAACTAAATGAAGAAAAAGCGGAATATGAATTTCACCCTAATGCTAATGCTGAATATGGAGTAATAGAATTAGATAGAAAAAGCAATATAGCTATTGTTAAAAGTCCGCTTCAAGGTAGTGAGTGGCACACAGTACATGCTTTGAATAAGTTAGAAGAATATGGAAATTTGAATTCATTTCCTAAAACAGAAACAATATATTGGTATTAAGAGTTATGCAATGTTGCATAACTCTTTTTTATAAGTATTTTACGCCCTTTCATGTGTGATGATTGGGCGTATTTTTATTGGTGCAATTAGGCGGAGGCCTGTTGCGCCTTTTTTATTTTCATGTTTTACGGAGGTTTACACATGAACATTGCAGAAGTTTATCAAGCGCTCGAACAATTGGAAAATGGCAAAGATCTTATCGACGCTATTAAGGGGGAGACGTCTCGCCTTAATAATGAGGCTAAGACAACGCGAGAAAAGCTACAAGGTCAAATTAATACGTTAACCGGTGAACGTGATACGCTTTCAACTCGTGTTAGTGAATTGGAAGAACAAGCAGGGGCTGGTTCTAACTCGCCAGAGTACAAACAACTCGAAAAGCAATTAAAAGCTATGAGCGACAAGTTCGAACAAGCAGAAACTAAGGCAAAAGAAGCAGAAGCTAAACGAATTCAATCTGAAATTATGGCACAAACATTGGACGCTTTCACAAAGGCTAATGCGGTTGATCCGCAGGAGTTTGCACGATTAGTTGCCAATGACATTAAAGTGCAGGACGATGGCACTTATGGCTATCAAAAAGAAGATGGCACTATCGGTACTATTCAAGACCGTACAAATGAATGGCTACAGGGTAAAACTTGGGCAGTCAAAGCGACTGGCAATCCAGGTAGCGGACAAGGTGGTACAGGTGGCAGTGGTCCTGATGCAATTAAGGCTGAATTCGCTAAGGCTGTAGGCATTGAAATGTAATTATTTAATTATTGGAGGTCAATTACATGGCAGTTAATACATTACAATACTCTCAACAGTTTCAAACTGTACTCGACCAACAAATGTTAGTTGGTTCCACTTCTGGTTTTATGGAAGTTAACGCAGGTCAAGTCAAATACGATGGCGGTGATACTGTTCACATTCCTGAAATTAGCATGCAAGGCATGGCGAAATATGATCGCGATGAAGGCTTCAATCGTGGTTCCGTTACTTTGAAATTTAACCCTTACAAAATGACACAAGACCGCGGCCGTACATTCTCTCTCGACTCTATGGACGTAAACGAAACAAACTTCGTTGCGACTGCTGGCACTGTAATGGGTGAATTCCAACGTACACAAGTTATTCCTGAAATTGATAGCTATCGTTATTCTAAAATTGCTGCGTTGGCAACTGCAGAAAATAAAGTAACGACTGGTTATACACCTACTGTTGCTGATATTCTTGATAAATTGGACGCAGAAATTACAGACATTCAAGACGTAATCGGTGAAGATGAAGCCCTTATCATCTGTATGTCTACTAAGTTGCGTTCTATCTTGAATAATGCGGATAAATTCCATAAATATTTGAACGTAGCTCAATTTACAGCTGGTGCAATTAACACTAAAGTTCGTTCTTTTAATGACATTCCTATTCTTGGTGTGCCGTCCTCTCGTTTGAAAACACAATACGTGTTTAACGACGGTAAAACTTCCGGTCAAGAGGCTGGCGGTTTTAAAGCTGATACAGCAGCCAAAGAAATTAACTGGATTATCATGCCTCAACGTGCACCAATTGCTGTATCTAAAACAGATAAAGTACGTGTATTTACTCCGGACATTAACCAAAAAGCAGACGCTTGGAAAATCGACTACCGTAAATACCATGACTTATGGATTCCTAAAAATCGATTGGCTGCAATTCATGTTAACGTTGGTGCGTAAGGTAGGTGGATAATATGGCACGTCTTGTACGATTAAACGAAGTACAATATGTAAGCGAAGAATACGATATCAAACGCTTACAAGATGAAGGCTTTACAATCGAAGAATTGGAGCCTGTTAAAGATGATAAAAAGCAAAAAAGTAGCGGTAAAAAGCCCGATAAAGAGCCCGATAAAGAGGAGTAATCATGTTACCTAAAGAGGTGTTCGAGAGACGGCTCAGACAAGCTGTTAAATCGAGCACCTTCATGGTGCAAAATGAAGCACAACAAAAGCATGATTTTATAACTCGTACCGCTCAATTGGAAAGGGCTGTCGATACAAAATTTAGTTTTGATAATGGCAATAATATTGGGGTAGTGTACATTGACAATCAGGTAGCACCTTATGGAATATTCGTTCATCAAGGTACAAAACCTCATATTATTAAACCTAAAACTAAACGTGCATTGCGTTGGGTTCCGATGGCTGGTAATAGCTTTTTCTTCGCGAAGGAAGTTCACCACCCAGGAACTAAATCCGACCCATTCTTATATGAAGCGTTGGAAAGAAAACGTAATGATGTATTTGATACATTTTCAAAAGCCACTGGGCTTGCTATTAATGATCTATCGAATAGCGATTGGCTTGGGGCTAAGGAAAAAGAAATTCGAATAGATATTTAGAGGTGTAACAATGCTATATGAATACGAAGAAATGCAGTTCACCGATGAGCTGTTAGGCAAAGAGGTTCTACCTCAACATGTAGAACGTGCAGAAAAAGCATTATATGCCTTTGCAAAACGTCTTGGCGTATTAGAGGGCGATATTGTAAGAAGTTATCTAGTCGATGAATTAGTGCAACTCTATATATATCGTTTTGTGTGCGTTGACAAGGCTTATGCGTTACCAGGTGCATATACTCGCGACGGCTCAACAGATGATTTTTATAGCAAAAAACTGCAATATATCGATGAGCGTATAACAATGTGCGAAAAGCAAATTACACCGGAAGAGTTAACAGGCGACCCTACTAAATATGCTAGGTATCGAACTGTAGAAATTTTCAGGGGGTAATATGTGGCTCGAACTCATGCAACATATCAAACATGTAATTGATAGCCACGGAACAGGCTTCAATGTTATTCTTGGGGCTATGAGGCCACAAGCTGCAAATATCGATGCGAATGGCGTAATTATGGTGATTAGGGGAGAAACAACGCCGGGAGATAATACCATTCAATCTGAATTGCAACAAGAGTTATACATTGAAGTATGGGGACGGAATGACGACCCTGATATGAACGTAGGTTATGAAGTTATCGCTAAGTTCGAGGATACTTTCGAGGCGATTATGAATAATCTTCGTAATTCATGTGGCAGATTAGTTCCGGAAGCATGTATCTTGCAAGATAGTGGCTATCAAATCATCGATATTAAATGTACAAGTAAAGTAGGCGACCATGATTCAGTACGGCCATTGATTGGCACACAGTACAGGTTTGTGGCTCGCCTTATTAATTTGAATGAAGAAACAAACGGAGGTATCTACTAATGCCAGCTCAACCAGCTACAGCAAAAAAACTTTATAAACCGCAACAGGCTGCAATGCCTACTGCTGGTAAAAATTATTTGATTTATGTTAATACTGGCACCGACGAAACAACAGGTGCTGAATGGCTTTTATTAGGCGGACAGCGTACAGGTGATGTATCTCGTAAGGCTGATAGCATCGATGCATCTCACAAAGGCACTAACGGTTGGAAGTCTACTATTCCAGGGCTTAAAGAGTGGTCCATTGACCTTGAAACATTGCTCATGCCTAACGAAGAATCATTGCAGTTGTTAGAAAAAGCATTCTTGAACGATGATCTTATCAACATTAAGATTGAATATCCTAATAAAGCATATATGACAGGTATTTGCTCCATTACAGAATTGTCTATGAACACACCACATGACGATGTGGCAACGTATAAAGGCAGCTTAAATGGTGTAGGTCCATTGTCCGAATTAAAACAACCATAATTTATAGTTAATTTAAGGAGTGCGCACTCATGAAAAAAATCACATGTGATGTATTTAATACTGGCGAAACAATTTATTTTACGATTGGTCGAATTGCTGAACTTGAACCGCTATGGGGTGAACCTATTTTTAAAGCTGTACAAAGTGGCACAATGACATTTAATCAGCTTATTACTGCATTCGTAGTTGGTATGAAACAACACGGCAAAAAGCGTGATTATATCTATTACCAAGATAAATTACAAGAATTGTTTGATGAAGGCACGGTTCAATATAGCGACCTAGTAGAATTAATCGTTCAAGCGTTAATTGGTAGCGGTGTCTTTGGTAAGGCTGCATACTATGCATTGTTTCCGGAAGAAGCTGACGAAAAAGCACAATCTGAAATAGAAGCAGAGGAAGCAGAAGCAAAAAACTAGAAGGGGGCTATACAGCCCCCTCTTTTAATTTATGGATAACTAAGGCCGAGCGTACGGCTTATGGTCCGCTAAATTTAAAGCCTTGGGAGTTTATGAAACTAAGCCCTATGGAATATTACAAACTGGTGGAAGGGTACGAATTGCGAATGGAGATTGAGGACCGTAGACAGGCTTATTTTACGTGCATAATGACAAACGTTCATATTGCTGGCAATAAGCGGTTAAAAGTCGAGGACATCATGAAGCAATTACACCCTATTACGTTGGCACAACGCAAAACGGAAGAAAAGTTATTCATGGAAGAATTTAGACAGGCGGGAGGTGAGATATAAGAAAATGGCAGATTCACAAATCAATGTACGCATAGTTGGTTCATCTAGTGGTGCGGAACAAGCACTCGATAGAGTGGCTAAGAAAGCGGAAAATGCACTAGGAAAAGACGTTACTGCTTCGATGGAGGCTGTTAAAAGCAAAGCGCAGAAGATCTTCGGTATAGAAATTCCTAGTATCATGAACGCTGCCAAAAGTGGTGCTGCATTTGGTGCTGCGGCAATAGGGATTGAAGCTGCAGGACGTGCCATGAAAGATATGGCGGTTAGTGCTGTTCAAACCACCGACCAACTTACACAAATTAGGGCACGTATCAATCTGATTAATGACGGCAGTCAGTCTACTGCTGAAATAATGGACAAGATTTATAGTGCCGCCAATCGTTCTCGTGGTAGCTATTTAGATATGGCCGATAGTGTTGCTAAGTTGAATATGCTTGCAAAAGACGCTTTTTCATCTAATGACGAAGCAATCTATTTTGTTGAACAGTTGAATAAGCAGTTCAAAATCTCCGGTGCTAGCGTAGAAGAAACTACATCAGCTATGTACCAGTTAACGCAAGCAATGGCAGCTGGCAAGCTACAAGGGGACGAATTCCACTCAATTATGGAAAACGCTCCGATGTTAGCACAATCTATTGCCAGTGAAATGGGCTTGACTGTAGGTCAATTGAAGGAAATGAGTTCGCAAGGGCTCATTACTGCTGACATTATCAAGGAAGCCTTATTCAATAGTGCAGAAGAAACAAATGCTAAGTTTGCAGAAATTCCTATGACGTTCCAAGATATAGGAACGCAAGTTCAGAATGAATTAATAGCTGCATTTCAACCAGCTATGGAAGAAATAAGCAACATGACAAGTTCGGGTGTATTAAACGATGCACTTGCTGGGTTATCTATTGCCTTTCGTTTGGTTGGCACTGCTGCACAAGCAGCCATTATTACTGTAAGGGGTGCATTTAGTGCGTTATCAGTTGTAATTGGTACAGCTAAGAATATTGTTACGAGCTTTGCCAACCTATTTAGAACTGCCATGCCAGGGGTTGCCACTGCCATTGTAGGTGTTACAACGGCATTTATTACTTATAAAGCGACTGTTGCATTATGTAGCACTCAAACAGCTGCATTAACAGTAAAAACCGTAGCGTTAAAAACGGCACAAGTAGCCTCTGCGATTGCAACCAGGGCATATGCGTTAGCAATGACTGTTGTTAAAGTAGCTATTCAAGGTACTATCTTATCGATAGGCGCATTGACTTTGGGGACAACTGTCCTTAAATCTCTATTTCTAGCTTTAAGAAGTAGTACATTAGCTGCAGCTACTGCTCAGCGTGTATTAAATGTTGTAATGAAGGCAAACCCAGTCGGAATATTAATATCCGTAATAATGACTTTGGTCGGTGTGTTTGCGACTGCATCTGCTGCGTCTAATGGGTTCGGTAATACGTTAAGTTCGGTATTTTCAACTATTGTGCATACCGCTGTTTGGGGTGTGAATAAAATTATCGAAGGGCTTAACTGGTTAATTGCTAAACTTAATAGCGTAGGCGATAAAGTAGCAAAATTCTTTGGTACATCTTTTACAGCTATTCAACAAGTTGATACAATCAGTGCTGAAACGGCACAAGATATTGTAAATACTGGCGTTAATATGGCTTCACAAATAACTCAAGGCTTATCCGGTGGCGGTGATACAGGCCTAGACGTTGGCGGTGGTGGCGGTGATGATGGCGGTTCCGCTGGTACCGGTAAAGGTGGAAAAGGTGGCGGAGGTGGTAAAGGCCACTCCGGAAAGGATCTTGCAAAAGAGGCCAAAGAGGTCCACGAAAAAATCTTGCAATCATTCTTGGAAATGCAAGGCAATCAAGTCGAACTAATCGAATTGCAATACAAAAAGGAACTCGATGAGCTCAATAAATCAAAGAGTGCTAACGTTAATTATCAAGAAGATTTAAAGAACCTTAACGATGTTTATGCGGATAAACGTATCAAGGCTAAGCAAGAGGAATTTACAAAACTTCGAGCTATTGAAACTGGTATTCGTGATATGCAACAAGACTTTGCGTTTAAAACTTCAAGCAAAGATAGTACAGGCAGTGTATCTCCTGCCGTGCAGTTGGCAACAGATTATGCCAACGCCATTGATGAAGTCGAGGACCGCTATGCAGAAATGGTTGATAAGTTCATGAAAATGGACAAAATGGAGCAACAACATCATATTGATCTGTTAAAACAACGAGGTGTTGAATTCGAAATGAGTGCTGACGGACAAATCTCCTACGAGAAAATGAAAAACGAGGAGTTGTTAGCGGCACAAGACGAGTATGCAAAAAAGGCTTTGCAACAACATACTGATCTAGTTAATGAAAAGTATGCTATTGATGAGGCTATGCGTACTCAAAACTTTGAGGCACTTCAAGCTGCATTGACAGATGAGTACATTGCAGAACAACAGCACTACGACTTAAAAAAACAGCTTCTTGAGGAGTGGAAAGAAGCAGTATTCGATGCTCATTGGAATGGACAACAAGTTATGTTTGACGCTGCACAAGCCGGCTTGGATAGTTTTCAAAATTCTATTTCAGGGCTTATTCAAGGCACAACAACTCTTATGCAAACGTTCCAAAATCTCGGCAAAGCCATTCTTAAAACTATTGCTGATAGTGTAGCTCAATGGATAGCCGGTCAAATTAAACAAGCCGTATTCGGCAAAATGTTGGCAGCTCAACAGGCTGCAACTGGTACTGCTGCGGCTAACGCTCAATATCCGGCATGGGCTGCATTGGCTCAACAAGTTAGCATGGCAACAGGTGGTGCTAGTGCTATCGCTGGTATGGCTGCATGGAGTGCTAACACGGCAGCTGGTGCAGCTCAAACAGCTACACAAAGTGCGTTCTCCGGTATGTTTAACTCAGGCTCAAGTGGATTTAGTAGCAATCTATCTTTACCTAAACTGGCAAGCGGTGGTGTGGCTTATGGCTCGACTTATGCTGAGATTGGCGAAGGCAAATACAAAGAAGCTGTATTGCCTTTGAGTGAAAGTACATACGACGAAATTGGTGGCGGTATAGCTCGTGCCAATGGTGGCGGTGCTGGTAGTATTACGTTTAACGTATCTGCTATGGACGCTCAATCGTTCGGAACATGGCTCGAAAATTCAGCAGGACGCTCGCTAAGACAGTTTTTAGTTAACCAGGATAGGGAATTTATAGCAACGGAGGGGACGTGGTAGCATGGCAGATTTAATTAAATTTCCGGATATCAAATCCCTTGCGTGGAAGTCTACGAAGGCTCAAAAATGGGATACTAAAATAAAGCGTACTGGGAGCGGTCGGGTGCGTACCATGACAACGTGGCAGTATCCGCAATATACAATTACTACTGAATTTGCAATATTAACTCCAGAGGAGCATAAGCAAATCATGGGATTCTATGCAAAAGTAAAAGGTGGTACAGTTCCTTTTCTTTGGTTGGATCCAGAAGATTTTGAGGAAAAGGGCATTCGTTTAGGCACTGGAGCTCAATCTGAATGGCAAGCAGTTCGTTTGTATGGTGATTTCAGGGAACCGGTAGCACATATCGAAAACCTAAAATTATACGCTAATGGGACACCGATAAATGCTGTATCTGATAAGGGCGTAATTAGGTTAGCACAAGGGGTAACAGTAGCGCCGACTGCGATTATTACTGCTGACTATACATATTATTGGAAGGTCATGTTCAGCGGTGATTATACGGACGAAATCATTTATAAAGACATATTCAAGTCTAAATCTTTTAAATTGGTAACAGTGAGGTGAGTAAATGAAGGAAGTCGGACAGATTTTAAGCAATCATTTAAGTACATCTCAATCATTCTTGTCGTGTGATTTATACGAGTTAAAACTAAAAAGCGGTATCAGCTATTACTGGGCCGATACCGATGCAGATGTAAATTATGGGGGCCACACTTATAAAGGTGATGGCCCTATTATTACGCGTGAAAAAATAGCTACGAACAGTACTGTTAGCGTTGATAAATTAAGCGTAGCCATTACTGCTAGTCAAAACGACCAAATTGGTGGTGTGCCTGTATTGGAAGTCGCTCATAATGGTGGTTTAGACGGCGCAACGCTTGATCTACGCCGTGCATTTTTTGACGATGCTGGCAAGGTGATTGAGTGCATTGACCTATTCCATGGAATTTGCGAAGTAACGCAGGGCGGTGGCTTTATATTGAAGATTAGTGCAAAGTCAGTTGTACAAAAGCTCAATATCGAATATCCAAACCGAAGATATTATCCTCAATGTCCTTATAGTATTTACTCGAAAGAGTGCGGTGTCGATATTAAGGCTTATCGCAAGAAAGCAAAAGTAACGGCTGTTACTGGTACCAATACCGTGCAAATCGATATACCATTTGAGGACGGCTATTATACAGCAGGTGGTATGGAATGGATAAGCGGACCATTAGCAGGGCAAGCAACGCAAATTATGGATAGTAAAAATAGCACCATTATTTATATGAGTGCTACGAACACATCACCTCGTATTGGTGATGTAGCTTATATCTATCCAGGGTGCGACAAAACACCGACTACTTGTAAGAATAAATTCAATAATTTTAGTCGGAATAGGGCGACACCTTATGTTCCTTTAAAGGAGACGATACGATGAAATTAACAACAGGTGAACGTATAGCAAATGCTGCATGTGAATGGCTAGGCACTCCGTATCAAAATAACGCTATGGTGAAAGGCAAAGGGGTAGACTGCTCATATTTATTGGTGGCTGCAGTGGTTGATAGTGGCCTAATGAATATTGCAGATTTTAACATCGAAAACTATTCCAATGAATGGCATTTACATCGTTCCGAAGAAAAGTACCTGAAATATGTTAAACAGGTAGCAGACGAGGTGCCTTTTGATGATCTTCGTATTGGTGATTTTCTACTATACCAATATGGACGTTGTATTTCTCACGGTGCCATTTATATTGGTAACAATTTAGTAATTCATGCGTTCGTTGACTTGGGCGTTATTCTTTCGTCGATTGACGACGTATTGTTTTATGACGCAAAAGGAAAAAGTCGCTTGCGTGCTGTATATCGTTTTAGGAAAGGCGGTAAATAATGGGCTTTTTATTTAATCGTGGTAAAAATACCACTAATCGAGCCGATATGATTGCTGATTTTCAAATCAACAGTGCTTCATATGGTGAGGTAGTGCCTGAAGTGTTAGGCACTACACGATTGAGTGGCAATATTATTTACTACGACGATTTCACACCTCATGAACATCGCAGTACGACAAGAACTGGTAAAGGTGGCGGTTCAAAGCATACTGAAATAACCTATACCTATACAGTAGCATGTGCTATTGGCTTATGCGAAGGTCCTATCGCTGGCATAGGGAAGGTTTGGCGAGACAAGGAGATATATACCTATCCGAGCGAAAAAATCGAACTGACGGCATATAACGGTGATTATGGACAAACTCCGTGGCCTTATGTTTTATCCAAGCACCCTGAAAAGGCATTGCCTTATAGTGGCTTGGCATATATGGCTGGTGTAGTCGATTTAGGGGAGCGAGGCAGCCTACCTCAATTTAATTTTGAAATTAGAGGGAAGCTATTAGATACTGGCGATGGTATCGATGTAAACCCTGCCGATTATATTGTGCATGTGTTAAAGTCTATCGGCATTGACGATGTAAGTATAGACGGATTAGAAAATTATCGTGCCTACTGCAAAGCAGCAGATATTCTAATTAGTACCCCTCCGGACAGTAAAAGCTCAAAGGCTCAAAATGTTATTAATGATATAGCTGAAATTACAAATAGTCTTGTATTTTGGAGCACAGACCGTTTGAAAATTGTACCATTAGCCGATAAGCCTATTGGCGATTGGTCGCCAGCTAATCAAATTGAATATAACTTAACAGCAGATGATCTTATTCCGGCTAGCGATGGACAACTTATTGTATATAAACGAAAAGATAGCTCGGAAACATATAATCAGGCTACAGTTGAGTTCATTAATCGAGCTAATAGCTATGAGAAAGAAACAGTATCATTCGAGGTAGTAGCAGACGTGCAAAAGAACGGCCTAAAACCAGCGTCTAAGAAGTCCGCTCATTATCTCTATACCAAGTCAAGGGCTCAATACTACGCTGAACAGCTTGCTATGAAACGGCTATATGCAAAGAATCAATATACATTCCATCTCGATTGGGCATTTTGTAGATTGGAACCAGGCGACCTAGTAACAATCACAGATGAGTTATGCGGATTGCGTGAACAAATCGTAGTTATAACGTCTGTTTCAGAAGCTGCAGATGGACAACTTGAAATTACAGCAGAAGGTAAGCCGCCAGGAACATATGCTCCAGCAAAGTATAACGTTCATGAAAATGAACGACCTTTTATTGATTATAATGTGCCTGCTCCAAGTGTAAATGACGTGGCTATTATTCAAACGCCAGGTGATGTAGGGGGCAACGAATTATATATCGGTGTTAATTCAGAGCCTAATTGGGGTGGCTGTTCTATATGGTTGTCGGACAATAACGAAAACTATAAACGAATTGGCAATATCTCACAACAGGCTCGAATGGGTAGGCTAAAAACAAACCTAACACAAGGAAGCAACACCGCTAATGTGATAATTAATCAAGGTGCATTAAAAGGTGGCAGTCATGTTGATGCTGAACGAGCCAACACTCTATGCTGGGTTGACGGCGAGTGCCTATCTTATGAAACAGCTCAATTGCAGCTTAATGGCGATTATGCTTTGGGTGGAATTATACGCGGTCAGTATGGAACCAACGATATAACGCACAATGCTGGTGCTAGGTTCGTAAGAGTTGACGAGGCTTTATATCATGCTCCGTACCGTAAAGAGGATATCGGAAAGCAGGTATATTTTAAGTTTACGTCGTTTAACATGTATGGATCTAACGAACAAGGGTTAGATGAGGTGCAAGCATACCCATATACAATCACACCATACTATATTCCGGAAGTAAGCGATTTAGCATTATTTACTAAGTATTACGAAATTGGCGATGGTGTATTGTCATTTGATGTAGTGGCTGCATTTACTCAACCAACTATTAATACATTTGATACTGTCGAAGCATGGTATCGTGAAGGTACCAACGAATGGAAGTATGGCGGTAATGGTGATAATCAAATCGTTATTAGTGGTTGTGAATTAGGCCATACATATGAGGTGCGATTAAAAGTAAAGGACCGTCATGGAAACTACTCACAAGGCATTATCAAATCTGTATTAGTTGAGCTCAAATCAGAAGTGCCTAATACTCCGCAAGGGCTGGGCGTTTCGTTTGGTGATGTTGCCACCTTTAATTGGTTAGAGGTGCGTAACGCTGATATTGATTTTTACGAGTTGCGATATGATCTGCACCCAGGTCAAGAGTATGGGCTAATTGGTAAAAGCAATAATACTACTTTAAGCACTCTACTAACAGAACGGAGTGCAAAAGTATATTTATATGCTCATAACCCTACAAAGGGGTATAGCGCTCCGGCAGAATTGACATATAACGTACCTATTCCACCTAAACCATCTAACATCAAAATTGTTAGCTTGATAAATGGCATCGGCATTACTACCGATACTATCAAATTAGGTTGTAAGGGCGTTAATATTTACGTTGACGGTACACGATATTTCTTCACAACGAACGTAGCAACAATACCATTGGAAAGTGGTGTTCATACCGTACAGGTTGCGTTTGTTGATCTATTCGGTGAAGGTCCTAGAAGCGATGAGCAACTAGCGACAATCAAAGCTAAAATCGATAAGTCCCTACTCGACATGGAAAGCCTAGGCCTAGAAGGAATAGACAAAGCGGTAAATGACTTAAAAGGCGAAGTCGGAACAGTCAAGACAGCAGTCAACGGAATGGATAGCAAGATAATCGACCTTGGCAATGCGTACCAGCGCACTTTGAGCGACTATCAAAATAACGTAAATTCACAAATCACGCAGATTTCGAGCGGTATTGATTTAAAAGTAACGCAAGCTATTAATAATATAGACGGCGCTGAACTGGTGAGCCGTATCAATCTAAGCCCAGCAGGTACACGCATAGACGGCAAATTATTACATGTTACTGGTGAGGCATTGTTTGATAACAATATCATCGCTAAAGGAATGATACAGGCTGGTGCCGTTACTGCTGATAAAATGCAGGTGGATAGCCTTTCGTCTATCACCGCAACGATCGGCACATTGCGAACTAAAACAAGTGGCGCAAGGGTTGAAATTAACGATAATCTTATTGAAGTGTATGACGATGACAATCAATTGCGAGTGAGGTTAGGCGTATGGGAATAATTACATTTTTCAAGAAGTTATTTAAGCGATTATTTAAGCATGGGGGTGAAAATAACATGCCAGCTGGATTACAAGTATTTAATAAGAAAGGCGTTCAAATTGTTAGCTTAACGGATAGACTTACAAAAGTATCTGGTGTTAAACGTTTTGACGTGATTGAAGAAAGCGGTAGCGCTACAGTCGAATTGAGCAAAGACCAGCATATATGGTATTACTTAAATTCTTATGCAGGCGATAATGACGACCATTTGTATGAATTCGGGCCTAATTACAATATTGTTGTTGAGGGTGGTAAAATTTCGTGGAATTTAAAAGCACCTAATAACGTCAATAAACCTTGTAAAGTAGCATTAATCTATGGGGTGATGTAATATGAAACATTTTGAAAGTCATAATAACAATAGCATAGTAACAATCAATGACACCGACAGTTGTCTATATTTAAAACATAAAATCAGCTTAAAAAATATACCAATTAAAAACTCACAAGAAATAGAGCATGGTGCAAGTTATCTGTATAATGGCGATGGAATTACCTATGGTGTCGAAGACTTGCAAAATGGACACAGATACCATGCAAACTTATATATTCCTATATTGCAACGTCAAGTAGATGAAAGTTATGTATATGCAATGAGTTCTGACTTGCCGATTAAAGATATTTCTATAGCAGAAACAAGAAACAAACAACATCCTACTCGTGCTGGGAAATGGACTAATTACTTGCGAGTACAATTCACAACGGATAGCCTTGAAAACATTCGCAAGATTGCTGATACTATGGAAATACTTGTATTCTCCAACAAAATCCCTAAAACAGATAAGTATGGTATGGAGATATACGATAAGCATGGAAACGTTATATTTAACAGCAATTTATTAACAATGCGATTAGCGTTAGTTATTCATAAGGATTACCCTGCTACGTTCTTATCTAAGGAAGAGTACGAAATCGGCAAGGTTAAATTTCAAGGCATAAAAAAAGCTGGATTGAGTTTTACCTATCCATTGGCGGCTATTGGTTCAGATAGTGGCTTTATGGCTCATAAAGTCAGTTGGGACGGCGACGGCGTTGATATTATAACAACGTACGGCGGAAATGCTGGCGGAGTTATTAGACAAAACTCAATCACAACAACGCAAGTATTGATTTGCGAACTTGACGGAACTCAAAATATTCCAGCTATTGAAATAATGATGATCTAATAGCGAGGTGCATATGAACCTTATAAGAAACGAGCCAGAGACATTACACATCGGCGCTGACTATCGTAGAGGTTACGAGGTCAGTGCCGATTTTGATTTAAGCAACTGCACGGCAATTATGAAAGTGCGGAGCCTACAGGGCAAGCTATTGGCCGAGGCTGAATGTGTAATTCACGATAACATCGTGTACTGCACAATCGCCGCCGAGGCAACTAAGAACATAGGCCGCAATTATAGGAGCGGTCAATATGATGTGTTCCTTATTCATGGGAACGAGGTCACTAAAATCGTAATGGGTGATATGAAATTCATTCATGATATTTCAGCACATTAGGGGGTGCAATAATTATGGAAGATACAAATAACTTTGAATATGTAAATGTTAAAGCAAGGGTTCCGAAAGTGATTGATATTGTTATTCCGGGAACGCAAGGCGTACAAGGAAAGCAAGGAAATCAAGGACCACAAGGGCCACAGGGCGAACAAGGGTTAAGAGGCGAGCAAGGCCCTAAAGGTGATAAGGGCGACCCATTCACCTATGCAGATTTCACCGCCGAACAGTTAGAGGCCTTAAAAGGCCCTAAGGGTGATAAGGGCGATGACGGCGCAAGCGCTACGGCTGACAATGCACATCAACTCTTATTGCAAGGTAACGTATGGTGCGAAAGTGCCAGCGTTGACGATGTACTCACCGCATTAATTGGTAATATGGGTAAGCCGTTCCCGCGGACAGACATTAAGCCTTTAACATTTACGCAACCAACAAAAGGACAAACAAATCTATCATTACAAGGTGAGGACCATTATAAGGTCAGTCTTGAGGGTGGCGAACTTGTAGAAGTTGTGAATGGCTCGGCAAATATCACCATTCCAGCATATGGAAAATCTGATATTGTAGTTGATTATTTCAATATGTTAGGGGTAAAAGTATCAAATATTACTATTACTGGTATTAAGGAGTTACTATTTACCGACAAAAATGGAATTACAGTATTTAAAGAAGGTAACGTGTTAACAATTGACCTTACCAACCAAACAGATAACATCGATAAGAATTATGATATTTCCGATAGACCTGCTTGGGTGTATGACGGCGTTACGGAATTTAAGTTTATTTCTAATTCTCCTAACAAAATTATTGGGTATGCGGAAACTAGCAAAATTCCACTTGATAAGCTGTATGCTACATTAAATACTATCGGCAATCCTAATATCAAAACGATTTACGCCCAATATGGAGAAATTGGAAAAGAAACATTTGTACCTGTAATTCGAAGAGTATATCGAAGTGTTGGCGATGGAGCATCTCGTAAAGTAACATTTTTAGGGCAACAAGCAATTCGTCCACGAGTTGAATTAGAGCGTATAAAAGCCGACTATTTTGCAGTAATGACTGAGCCATTTGACGGAATGGTTGTAGGGTTCGGCAACTTCTACAAAACCGCACCAGATAATGAATAATTAGCTAGCATAAGGAGAACACATGCAAGAATTAACTGATTTCATGGGCGAGGCTTGGCGGACACTGACGGATTCGTTTGTACTCAAAGCCTTGCTTGCCGTAATCGCTGATGTAGCGATATATATGATTGGCTTAAAACATGTGCAGGTGCTAGGTATATTCATATTATTGGTATTCCTAGACCTCATCACAAAATGGGCGGCTATATCGTATCAAATGCTTGTAGAAATGGGGGCGAATGCTGATAATCTAACCGCATTAGACAAATATATAGCGATTCCAGCTGCATGGGGTACGGGATTAATATCCTCGAAGCATATGCGCAAGCCTTTCGTTACAAAAGTTTTGACATATTGCCTTGCCACTGGCGCCGCTTGGTGCTTTGACTATATGGCAGGTCAATATGCATTCGCCGTCAATATCGTATGGTTATATCTCGGCTCAGTAGAACTATTGAGCATTCTCGAGAACATGCGAGACGGCGGAAATACTACCATATCTGGATTGCTCGACGTGGTTCATGCAAGAGTAGATATGATACTCAAAAAATAATATAGTGTTGTTTGTGCCACGCTCACGATACATGGGCGTGGTTTTTATATTGCAGAAACAGAGGTGTATATAATGAAAATTGGTACATATTTTGATGATTACGAATTCGCTTGTAAGTGTGGCCGTCATGGATACGATAGCGACGGACATCCTATTTTAGACCACATCATTGACAAAAGGCTCGTTGACGTATTAGACGCTATCCGTGAACGTATTGGACAGCCTATTGAAATATTAAGCGGTTATCGTTGCCCTATCCACAATGAGGAAGTCGGTGGTGTATCTAACTCTCAACACGTTGAGGGTACAGCGGCCGATATTACTTATGACGGCATTAACGTTGACTACCTCGCACAAGTGGCCGAGGAGTGCGGTGCCGACGGCATTGGACGATATTATAATCAAGATTTCGTTCATGTTGATGTGCGAGGGTATGCAA
This sequence comes from Veillonella sp. ICM51a, assembly GCF_000524355.1. Taxonomy (NCBI): domain Bacteria; kingdom Bacillati; phylum Bacillota; class Negativicutes; order Veillonellales; family Veillonellaceae; genus Veillonella; species Veillonella sp. ICM51a. Next base: position 3,944 of record NZ_JAPX01000036.1, on the reverse strand, counting down.
CACGTTGGAATGATCTTGATTAAATAGGGGGCTAGATATGTATGAGAAAATCACGAACTACATCAATGCAGTTAAATCTCAAATTACTGTTAAGCGGTTTATTATGCTTGCTTGTGCTTTGTTGCTCATCATTGGTGCATGCCAGCTCATCGACGGCTACCTCACCGCAAGAGGAAACTATCAGCGTGCCCTTGAAAGACTGGAACAAACTCAAAACGAACTTAATCGAAGCCGACGCCTCAATCAAGAACTCAAACTTGTCATTGAACGAAGCACAAGCCTTAACCGTCAAGCAGGCGACCGAATTGCAAGAATTGAAGATTATCAACGAAGAGAGGGAGAAGGACTTAATCGCCTTGAAGAATATCAACAAGAAACAGGGCGAAGAGTTGGCGAAAGCCTCGGAAGTAATAACCGAGCAAGCGAGCTCATTGGAGAAAGCCTCCGTATCATTGAACGAATTGAAAGCGGAACTAAAGAACAACCGAAGAACTGAACAAAGGCTACGTCGCCAACGTGATACATGGGCGATTAGCAATGCTGCACTTTTCTTAGCTAGTGCTTTACGCAGATAATTCGGAGGTGATCCCATTTCTCCTTACTGCATAAAGGTGGATATGCAGACAACTTTTGATTATTAAAAAAGGGCACTTACTATAAAAGTAGGTGCCCTTATTTTTTTTGTACTTTTGACATCATTTTGACATCAACTTATATTAAAATATGCTAAAATATATAATTATATATGTAGTATAAAAGCTGATAAATGCTGTATTCCTTGATTTTATAAATGTTTATTAAATGCCACGCCATCTTGAGGGGGTGGTGAGCGTACGCTCGTGAGGGTTCAAGTCCCTCCAACCGCACCAAATATAAGGACCTACAGTTCACTGTAGGTCCTTTTTTATATCTGTATGAGCAGAGTTTTATGGGAGAGATATGATTAAAAAAAGTATTGCCTTATGCATGCTTTCGCTAGCATTGTCTTGTCAATCTAGTTTGGCTGCATCAGTAGAAAATCAAAGTCAGACGTCAAGTATTACAATCAAAAGTAATATAAAATCTGAAGATTCTTTAAAGTCAGAGTTTGTTGAAGTTATTCCTGGTGCTTTTAAAAGAGTCGGGACGGGCAATTCAAAAACACCAAGAAAGCTTTCAGCAGAAGAAATTGAGTTATTGAAAGCACAAAGTCAGAAACGAGCTAAACAACGATTATTAGAACTACAAAAGTCAGATATGAAGGTGGAGTATCAAATTTTTGATCTCCTTTATAATGATCGGGATGAAAAGGCACTCAAACAAATTACGCGCTATAATACGTTAGAAACAAATAAGCAAGGCTATGGATATGGCAGTAGAGATAAACCATTACGTATCGTAAGTCCTTATATGAGAAAAAATGGACATGGGGAAATTAAATTAACGAATCCAGTTAATATTCCATCTTACAGAACGCGTGCAGATAAGAATAAAGCAAGTGATAAAGAATTTAAAGCCTTTCTAGAAAAGAATAAAGGGAAATCTTATGATCTGTATGCGGCTAGAACTAAAGAGGAGATAAAAGAATCAATAGAGGCATTTTTTAAGCCCATAGAGTTAATTGAGTATCCTATTAATAATCCTAAGGATTATAAGCTAGTTGCTACGATTCCAGGGTTTCCTAAACAAATACCTAGCTTTGTAAAGAATATTCATCTGCATAGTAATCCTCCGTTCTTGCAAGGTGGTTCATATGTACAACTGGCTTTTGGTGGTACACCAGATCAATTGAAGCCTTACATTGATGAGGCAAGGACAGATTCTAAAGTTGTCATTTCGAAATCTGATCTATCCAATGTATATGTAAAAAACTATGTTGATTCAAATATGGAGTATGCAGATACTTTGAAAACCTTACTGCCTACATCGATAGTTATTGTAAAAAATACAACAGTACCTATGGGCAAATATGTACAAAATCTAGTGGATAATCCTATTGGGAAATCTGTTGATGAAATATATGAATTAGAGAATCAAGTGTTGACTGAATTTAATAAGATCAAGATTGATGGTGAAAGTAGCGATGCTAAGTATAAGCGTTATATAGAAACTCGAAAGAGAGTAGAGGCTGAGCGAGATAGATTAAAACCTAAACAGATGGATATGGTAGGTTTAGATAAGAAGGAATATCCTATTTATACAGAGTCGGAGAATCGAAAACTACAGAAACAATATTTACATAGATTCTCTTTTAATGAAGATTCGGTAGAAATACCTGATGATTATGTAATATATTTATTTGATTTTGGTGGTAATTGGAATCATCCATATGCGTTGGGCGCAGCGGTGAGCCCTGAGAAAAATTATATTATTTATTTCTGTCAGCGCGGTTAATTGTAGATTTAATATTGTAAGTAGCTGATTTAATCTCTTTATAAATAGCAATTATTAAACTAAAAATAAATTATTGACATAAATTATTTTAAAATATAAAATAATTGTAGACATACTGGCGTGTCAAAAAGGGATTAGAGAGTTCAGCCAGATACAATATGATATAGTTCGAGAGATCTATATACAAATAAAGACATGTTACGAGAGAGACGAGAGAAGAGTAACATGTCTTTTTTGTATGCCCAAAAATAGATGATGGTTCACTTTTTGCTCATAAAAATATCTTCATTTTATATTTGATTGTTTTATAAATATACTTAAAAATAAATAAAATATTGACGTTAGAATTATAAACAAATATATTGATGGTGATATTAATTTTCGTAAATAGAGATAGAGAAAATAATTTAACAACTATAGTGTGAGAGCTTTAGGAGGGAACTTTCAAATGAATAAGGTGTATCAAGTTGTTTTTAATGTCTTGAATTTATAATCTAAGTGCAACTAAAAAAGATTCATGGCTTTCTGATAAAATAGTGTTTGCAAAGACATCTAAAAATCAGGAGGAGCCATGAATCATTATACTCATTTTACACTAAAAGAGCGCGAAATTCTAAAACATTTTATTGATATAGGAAAAAATCAAACAGAAATTTCAATTTTACTTGGGAAAAATAAATCGTCTATATCAAGAGAAATCAAAAGAAATAGTCAAAATGGCGAGTACATACCTTGTGAAGCCCATGACAGATATAAAAATAGACGCTTTAATTGTAAACCAAGAAAAAAGCTAGATAATCCAAGTCTATATGAATGTGTAAAGAATTTATTTTTGAGACATCAATGGTCTCCGGAACAGATCTCCTCTCGATTGAAATTTGAAAATTCAAGCTTCACTATTAGTTACAATACAATTTACAGGGAAATATATAATGGTCGTTTTGATGAAAAAGAATTATCACATGGAAATAGAGGAGTTGTTCGCAAACTACGACATCGTGGTAAAAGTCGTCATACAAAAAATTATGAAGAAAGACGTGGAAAAATTCAAATTAGTAATTTAATTACAGATAGACCAGCTCCTGCAAATAATCGAGAACGATTAGGTGATTGGGAGGCTGATACAGTTATGGGGCAGACTGGTAAGGCTTGCTTAGTAACATTAACTGATCGAAAAAGTAGGTATCTGCTATGTAAAAAAATTGCAAAAAAGAATGCATTTTTAGTCAAACAAGCGATGATTAAGCTTTTAAAAAATCAACCTCTAGAAACAATAACTCCAGATAGAGGGAAAGAGTTTTCTAAACATGCAGAAATTAGTCAGGAGTTGAATTTAGTAGAATTTTATTTTCCATTTCCACATCATCCTTGGCAAAGAGGAACAAACGAAAACACCAATGGATTGCTTAGAGAATATTTCCCGAAAACTGTGGATATTAATCAATCAGATAGCTATGTTGAAGCAAAAATGAAAGAAATAAATCTTAGGCCGCGCAAATGCTTAAATTGGAAAACTCCATACGAGGTTTATCATTCAGTAGAGTTGCATTTGACTTGACAATTCAAGGTAT
>NZ_JAPX01000035.1:0-8938 GCF_000524355.1 Veillonella sp. ICM51a | reverse complement strand
ACAACAACCGTAGCACCAACAGGCATGACTGCTACTGATGGTACGAACACTGTGAAAGTAGAAGGCTCTGGCATCGATGCAGGCGGTACAGAAATTAAACATATCGCTGCTGGTACAGCTGCTGATTCTGCGGTCAACAAAGGCCAAATGGATGATGCCATTACTAAAGCTACTGCGGATGCAACTCATGAATTTGCTGGGGATACAGGTAGTAATTCTGTTCGTAAACATGGTGAAGTATTGTCTATCAAAGGTGGCGTAACCGATACTAATAAACTTTCAGATAATAATATTGGGGTTATATCTGATGGAGCAGGTACATTAAATGTTAAATTATCTAAAGATTTAACCGGTTTGACATCTGCTACGTTCAAAGATAGATCTGGCAATACACAAACCGTAACAGGTGCTTCCTCTACTATTACAGATGGCACGGGTAACACAACTGCTATGACTAAAGGTGGTTTATCCACTACTGACGGTACAAACACAACGACAATAGCACCAACTGGTGTCACTGCCACTGATGGTACTAACATTGTTAAGTTGAATGGCTCCGGTATCGATGCTGGTAATACACAAATTAAGAACGTTGGTAAAGCCACTACCGATGATGCTGCTGTTAATAAGAAACAAATGGATGAGGCTGTGAAGGCAGCTTCCGATGCAACCAAAGCATTGGGTAATAATACGATTACCCTTGGTGGTGATTCCGGTTCTAAAACAACAGCAAAGACACTAAATACAACTGGTGGCATTCAATTTAATATTAAGGGGCAAACTGGAACCGATGCCTTGATTACAACTTCTGCTAGTGGTGATGATGTAACCATTACACCAACTGATAAATTGATAAACGCTGTGAAAGCTGCAGAAAAATCTGCTGATAAAGACTTGTCCAACTTGTCTGCTGCGGGGAATACGCATATTCAAAATTTGGCTAAATCTGCGGCATCTTGGAACGTCCAAACCAATGGCAATGGTACTACAGCAGTAGTTGGTGGTGATACAGTCAACTTCATTAATGGCGATAATATTGCTATTACGAATACAGGTCATGCGATTACGATTGGCACTGCTAAGGATGTATCCTTTGATAAAGTGACTGTTGGTGGTATGACCCTTGATAAAAATGGCATCTTGTCGGGTATATCATCTATCACTGGTAGTGGTACTGGAGCGCCAACGATGACTTTCAACAGTCAAAATGGCAATACCCCAGCCAATGTGTCCATTAATTCTAATTTGGATATGGGCGGCCATCGAATTACCGGTGTAGGTCCTGCGGAAAAACCAACCGATGCGGTAAATAAACAACAAGTGGATCAAGCACTTCGAGGCCTTGCGGGTCTAGCAGATAATGCGGCAAGACAATACGCAAGCAAAGCGGGCGCTAATGCAGCTGCACTGGCAGCATTAAAGCCTATTCAATATGATCCATTAGAACCAACACAAATCATGGCCGGTGTGGGTAATTACAAATCCCAAACCGCTGTGGCACTCGGTATGGCGCATTACACCAATGAAAATACGATGTTCAACATCGGTGTATCCCTCGATAGCCATGACAACATGGTCAACGCTGGTGTAACCCATAAATTTGGCTATAGCCCTGAAAAGAAAGCTATTCCAGATCGCTATAAAGGTGGTCCAATTAGCTCCATCTATGTAATGCAAGATGAAATGCAAGCCTTGTTGGCCAAAGACCAAGAAAAGGATGCTGTAATCTCCAAACAGGCTAGTGAAATTGATACACTTCGCCAACAAAATGAAGATATGCAACGTAAAATTGATATGATTCTTGCTAAATTACAATAATAGTATAATGTAAGATATACAACAAAAGCGGATAGTGAGTCCTAGGATTCACTATCCGCTTTTGGTTGTGTGTATATTATTTTTTTCTAAAGAAGCCCAATGCTCGTAAATGGCGCAATACTTCATCTAAATATTGTTCTGATGGTACGCGATACTGTTGACCGTCCTTTGTCGTCCGTTCGACGGTCACATTCACATCTAAATCTTCTATGAGTTTCTCTTTTGTGGTGGGTTTCGTTAAGAGACGCATAATGTATAACACACCTTCATCCACGTCATAATCGATTTGATTATACATGTTTGCCGTCGTCATGTACCGATTGCCATCCTTTTCGATAAGGGTTGCAATATAGTCGATGAACCGCTGAGGAACGTAGGTTTCGTTTTCCTTGAACGGTAGGTGTTCATAGCGTTCACCAAAGGTATAGAGTTGGCCGATGACAACGAGCAAGAACAAGCGAGTATAAAGCTTATCCATATCGATGTCATAGCCCGGATATTGATGTTCAATATGGTCGACCACATCTTGTACAGAGAATGGTAATCTCGTATCCATCATTTCCTTAATAGCGATGTGTACCGTATCCGTCCATTCCGGTGGAACACCCAAATCTGTATCTAAGGTGATGAGGAAATAGAGTCCATCCAATATGTCCTTGGTTACCGTTTCATTTTGCGTAATCTTGGCCGCGTTGGATTGTTTCGTTAACAACGACATACGGAACTGTGTATCATACACGTAATCAAAGTACTGTTCCTTATCCACGCGGTTATCTTGGGCTAACTTTTTTATATTCGTTACAGTCGCATCCGGTAACCACGTAATAAAGGAGCGCTGCATACATTCATCGCCCACATAGGCACAACCTTGAGATTCAGCCCGTTTCACAAACTCCGATACATACACCGGATCGTTAATGGACTCTAAATACTCATGGCCCACGTAATAATCATTGGCCTTAAGGACACGATCAATATTAGGAATCTTGTAACTCGATTTCATGCGAGATCGTTCATCCAACTTCATTGTTTCCTGAATGAGCTGCAACACCTGTTTCGTATACGCCGTACGATCCTGTAGGGACGTTGTTGGCGCATGTTTTTCCGAATATAGCATAATATCCCGCAATTGTTCTAACCGTTTCCACCCTGGATACGTATTATATGACACATACACAATACCCCGATCCGATAGATTGCGATTACAAATGCTGAGAATTTTGTCTTTCACCATGTCCGGTACCCACGACCAAATGCCGTGCACGATGATGTAATCAAAGGTGCCGAAATCGTCGTCGATGTCCATGATATTTTTCTCTAGCAACGTAATATTCGTGAGACCAATGGATTCGATTAATGCCTTGCCGTGCTCAATCTGCACGCCCGATAAATCGATGCCCGTGAAAGTAGTCTCTGGATAGTACAGCGCTTGTGGGATGATGTTGCCCCCGCATGACGAACCTAGCTCTAATACGCGCGCCCCCTTGAGTGATGCTGGTGAAAGCCCATATAACCGGCCGCGGGCTTGCAGTGAATTGATGTTGGTGTTGGAAAACGCCTTAGACACATAGAGGAAATTGTCATACGACTCTTTCAATTCCTCAATCTTCTCTTGCACTACCTCATTAATAGGTGGCTGTATGGTGTTTGATTTCTTTGGAGACTCACCTTTTTTAGGTATTTTAGCTTGCTTTGTATTTGGCTTGTGAATCGTTTTTTGGCTCATGTGTATACCTTTCAATAAGACAAATAATTATACTTTTGCGTTTCTAAAGAATCTTAAGACTTGTAAGTTATACCTATATATTTCTGAAGAATCCTAATAGTTGTAGGCGTGATAAGACATCCTCCAAGTACTGACTTGAAGAAATGCGATAGGGCTGTCCCTCGTCGTTGGTCCGTGTGATGACCATGTTTTGGTCAAGCTGCTTTAGTACAGCCGCTCGTGTCGTTGGCTTTTGTAACAGCCGCATCGTATATAGGACGCCGTTATCAATATAACTATCAAGTTGATTGTACATATTGGCCAGCGTTATATACTGCTTGCCACCATCTTCAATAAGGGCTGAAACATATTTGATAAATGGTTCTGGTATATACGACTTGTTGTCTGTAAATGGTGTATGTTCACAACGCTCGCCGTAAGCATTTAAATGACCGATGACAATGAGCGCTAATAGGCGGGTGTAGAGTTGAGTTGTATCAATCGTATAACTAGGATGCTCTGCTTTCACGTAATCTAGTATATCCGTCACCGTAAATGGCAGTTGTTTGTTTCTTAGTTCCTCGATGGCCGTATATAATACATTATTCGTATCCGGTAAGATATTAGGCACATCTTGTAAGGACGTTAGGAAATATAGACTATCAAATGTGCTGGCGAGCACCTTTTCATTTCGAGTGATTCGATTCTCGTTACACCCTTTCGTTAGGAGAGCCATGCGAAATTGTGTGTCATACACATAATCATAGTATTGCTCTTTCGCTATATAATCATCTTGCGCGAGCATCCTAATGCCCTCTTGTATGTCCGCGTATAACCAACTGATAAATGAACTCTGTAAATTTTCATCCCCTATATAGGCACAACCTTGGGCGTGGGCACGCTGTATAAAATCCGATACATACACGGGATCATTAATGGATTCTAAGTATTCATGCCCCACATAATAATCGTCAGCCTTTAGAACATGGTCTATGTCCTTAATCTTATAGGCGCCCTTTTGATTTGTATGAGGGCTCTTTGTTATGAGTCCTTGAATCTTTTGTAATACATTTTTAGTGTACACCGTACGGTCTAGTAGTGTGTCACTAGGCGCACCCTTTTCCGAGTAAAGCATAATCTCGCGCAACTGTTCAAGACGCTTCCATCCAGGATAGGTGTTGTACGAAACAAAGGCAATGCCCTCTTCCGATAGGTTGCGATTACAAATACTGAGAATTTTGTCCTTCACCATGTCCGGCACCCATGACCAAATGCCATGCACGATGATGTAATCAAAGGTGCCGAAATCGTCGTCGATATCCATGATATTTTTCTCTAGCAACGTAATATTCGTGAGACCTATAGATTCAATTAATTCCTTGCCATGCTCAATCTGTACGCCCGATAAATCGATGCCTGTAAAAGCAGTCTCTGGATAGTACAGCGCTTGTGGGATGATATTGCCCCCACATGATGAACCCAGTTCCAACACGCGCGCCCCCTTAAGTGGTGCTGGTGAAAGCCCGTATAACCGGCCACGGGCTTGCAGTGAATTAATATTGGTATTGGGAAATGCCTTCGACACATAGATAACCGTATTATACGATTCCTTTAAATCTTCCAGCGTTTCTTGGACCTCACTGTTTATAGTCCCCATGATAAACCTCCCCTACATCGTGATCTATATGTGTTTAGTATAGCATAGACCCCAAAAATATCGTACAGGTGATGGTACAAGATGAGTGCATAAGAATACGTAAAAGCATAATTATCGTTAACAAATATTAGAGAAAAAATAGGGTAGGTAAGAATTTTATAAATCATTCATAAAACTTTCATAAAACTATATCGAGAATATTGAAAAAATGAATAGGAGATGATAAACTCAATAATATATACTATTTTGGTATTATTCTTAGAATATGTATTCTGTATGTGTACTAGAGTGTATAAATATATTTGAGAGGAAGATGATAAGGAGGGGTTACTATTAACATAGGTATTACCTTTTTTTGGGGCGCATCGTACAACCACATTTGGTCCAATGGGGCGGGCCAAAATATGGCGTTTTTAAAACAGTGCCTAGAGCAAATCGAAGGCGTTGACAAGGTATATTTTGTATACTGGCGCAATGATAAGGCCACCATATCGGATAATATGCGCTTAGATTTGATGAACATCGATATCTACGAGATGGAAGAGATCGTAGAAACAACGGACATCTTAATCGAAGGCACATTGACCTTAGAACCAGAAATTGAAAAGAAATTTCGGAAACATGGTGCTAAAATCGTATCCTATCGAATGGGTAATGATTTTGTGTGGGATATGGAAAAAATGGTACATAATTTACCAAATGCCCGTGCATTCAATGGTGCCACATATGATGCGGTATGGATGATACCACAGGTAGTCAAAACAAATCGTTGCTATTTAGAAATCATTACACGCGCTCCTGTGTATGAAGTCCCACATTTGTGGTCTCCACTCTTCTTAGATGAAATGGCAAAGAACGTTAAGGAACCTTTCAAATTTGGCTATGAACAAGGTCAAATGGAAAAAAATGGAGCCCGCGTTTCCGTTATGGAACCAAACATATCCATATCTAAGAATTGCATGATGCCCGTTCTGATTGGGGAAGAGGCATATCGAAATCATCCAGAATTGGTGAAACACATCTATCTATGCAATACCTTTGATAAAAAGGATGATAAACCGCTGCATGATTTTATCGGTTATACATCGGCCGTTAAGGATGGCATCATGTCCGTTGAGACGCGGCATATTACACCTCTGTTCTTGGCAGAATATACGGATCTGCTCTTGTCCTTCCAATGGGAATTAGCCTTGAACTATATGTACTATGAGGCCCTATATGGTAACTATCCACTGGTACATAATTCACCGATGCTTAAGGAGCATCACGTAGGTTTTTATTATGATTATTTTGATGCCTACGATGGAGAGCGGCAATTAATAAATGCTATCAAATCCTACGATGCTGATTTTGATACGCACGTAAGACGTAATAAGGAATTAATTGAATTCCTTTCACCATTCAATCCAGAAACTATTAGAAAACATCAAATTTTAATTGAAAAGTTAGGAGTGAAATAACACATGAACAAGATTTTTAAAGTCATTTGGTCTAAATCAAAACAGTGCTATGTCGTTGTATCTGAGCTCGCAAAAAATACGACAGGGAAAAAGAAAATCGTTGTAGCATCCGTCTTTGCCGCATTAGCTATGACAGGGGGCATGCAAAACGTACATGCGATAGGTGGTACAGGTAATCAAGCTGGTTGGACTAGTGGTCCTAATGTTGGTACTGCATTTAATTCTACACAAGGTTTAGTTATTGGTCCTAATAAGGGGAGTGATACTACAACTGCTAATGGGAATGTCGCAACTGTAGCTGTTGGTACAGCTAGTAAGGCCTATGGTAGTTCATCAGTTGCTATGGGTGGTGGTACCGCTTATGCTGATACAGCTGGTACAGCAGGTCCTGTTACTAATCAAGGTGGCGCCGTAGCCCTCGGCTGGGTAACTGCAAAAGGTAACCGTGCCGTTGCGTTAGGTGGTATAGATACAACATCTGCTACTGGTGATAATTCTTTTGCAACTAGTGGTGGTGTGGCAAATGGTGATAACGCTTCTGCACTTAATGGCAGCCAAGCAATCGGTGATAATTCCTTTGCAGCCACTGGTGGTGTAGCAAATGGTACTAGTACTATTGCTATCGGTAGTACTGTGACAGCTAGCAGTACAGCAGCCACTGCTATTGGTAGCAATGGCACAAAGGCTACTGGCTATGGTGCCACTGCTATCGGTCGAAATGCAAAAGTTACGGCTGAAAAATCTGTAGCATTAGGTTTTGACCTTAATGTTGCTCATTCTGGATCTACCCTTGTAGGTTATAATTCTAATATCCTTGCTAACCAAGCAACAGGTATTGGTTCTACAATCAATATTGACAGCACAGCCCAATACGCAACAGGTATTGGTTACCAAGTTGACGTAACTGGTAAAAATGGTATCGCTATTGGTTCTAGTGATGATTCTGGTACACATACAGCAGCGAAAGCGAAAGATGCCATCGCTATTGGTACAGCAACGGTAACTACTGCAGAAGGTGCTACTGCTATTGGTAAGAACGCAGCCGCTAGCAAAGCTGATGCGATTGCGTTTGGTACAAGTGCAGCAGCCTCTGAAAGTAATGCCGTAGCAATCGGTAAAAATACAACAGCTTCTGGTCTCGATTCTATTGCTATTGGTGGCGAAACAACTGCAACTGATGCGGCTAAGGCAACAGGTTCTAAATCTATTGCTGTGGGTGCTAAATCGGCAGCATCTGGTCAATCTGCTATCGCATTAGGTGATACAGCTGTGGCTAGTGGTCTTAACGGTGTCGCACTTGGTGTAGAAACAACTTCTAGCCTAGATAGTGCTGTAGCAATCGGTAATAAAGTTACCGGTAGCGGTAAATACTCCGTAGCTCTTGGTTATTCTACAAGTGCATCTGCAGAAGGCGCATTAGCACTTGGTGATTCCACATCCGCTAGTGGTGAACATGGTCTTGCTCTTGGTACACTGGCAGCTGCTTCTAATACAAATACAATTGCCGCAGGTCACTCCAGTGTGGCTAGTGGGCTAGCCGCTACAGCAATTGGTCTTTCAGCCAAAGCACAGTCTGCTGGTACCATTGCTCTTGGCCGTCAAGCTGTTATCGACAATAAATCTGCTAGTAGTATGGCATTAGGTGATAGTGCTTCAGTAACAAATGCTACCTATGCAACAGCTCTTGGTGCCAATGCTAAGGCTAAAAACTATCATGCCGTAGCCTTGGGTGCAGATTCTGAAACAGCAGACAAGGTAAGTACTGCAAGTATGACAATTGCTGGTACTACTTATAACTTTGCAGGTGATACAGCAGATAGCACGATTTCTGTTGGTTCTGGTACTGTAAAACGTACTATTACGAATGTAGCAGCAGGTCGTGTTTCCGCTACATCCACAGATGCGATCAATGGTTCCCAATTATATGCAGCTACACAAGCTATTGAAAGCAATGCAACAGCTATCACTAGCGTGTCTAATGCAGCAAGTACAGCACTTTCAACAGCAAACTCTGCAGTAACAAAAGCAGATGCAGCGGTGTCCACAGCTAACTCTACAGCAGCAGGCTATAATGCAGCAAAAGCTGCTATCTCTAGCTCGGCAGCAGCAGCAGAAGCAGCGGCAACAAGAGCAGCTACATCTGAATCCAATGCGGCAACTAGCGCATCTAACGCAGCAACTAGTGCATCCAATGCAGCTACATCTGAATCGAATGCGGCTACAAGCGCATCTAATGCTGCAACTAGTGCATCTAACGCAGCAACTAGCGCATCCAACGCGGCTACATCTGCATCCAAC
>NZ_JAPX01000034.1:0-53685 GCF_000524355.1 Veillonella sp. ICM51a | reverse complement strand
AAAATTGAAGAAACGGTCTGACTCTCAATGTCGGGCCTTTTTTCATGCCACGAATAGCAAAGGCTGGACCCATTTAGAGGCCTCAAGTTCAATATAATGTTGTAAATAATAAAAGTAAATAGATTAGAGGTTCCTAATAGTCACCTAGGTGACCAATAGGAACCTCTTTCGTTTTGTAATTAATTTTATCAATATCTTTTTATTATGTTACAATACTGTTAAAATTACTATTTTGTGGAGAGATGTATATGTTAAAACGATTATTATTAAGTGCTATTGTATTGAGCGCTATTAGTGGTTCTAGTTATGCTGTTGATGTGAAACTTCCTGGTGCGGATCCAAGTATTTCGCGTGATGCATATGTACAAGCGGTATATACGACTGATAAAATTGAGTCTACATATGATGAGAGATTAAAAAAGAAGGCAGATTCATTTTCCGCTTATTCTAAAGAGCGCTTTAATCAAGAGTTTGGTGTTGTTGTAGATGACGATGCAGTAGAAGCCTTAAAGAATGAGATTTATACTATTGAGCGCCGTAAGTATGATGGTAACACAGTAGTGAATTTACATAATAAAAAGGGCGGCCTATCAGTAACATTACCATTTAGTGTAGTACAAAAAGAGGCATTAAGTGATTTTCCAGATGCAGCGGCTGGTTATTTATTTCAGTCCCCAATGATTGTTACTGCTATTATTGAAAATAAAATGCCATATTCTCCTGATAAAACAGATATGGTTTTTAAATATGATGGTCTTAGTAAAAGTTACTGGAGAAAAATAACTCTTACTGGTGCTGTAGATATGGACATTATTGCTTTAAATTTTGAGTTGAGTAAGCATCCTAAGCAAGCATATAATGTTATTCTGTATCCTCGTGTAACGGAGAGTGTCACATCAAATGATATTAATAAAATAATGGCTAATTATGTATTGCCTTCAATTCATTCTCTTCAAGATTTAGATGACTATAGCCGAGTAGAAAACTATAAGAAATATTCTTTTAGAGTTCCTAAAACAGCCGTTAAAGAAAATAACCCTAATGTTAAAATAGATGGTGTGACTTTCACAGTTGATAAAGATATAAGGCAACAAATTTTGATTGACCCTGCGAATAATTTGGAAAAGGGTATATTTAGTTCATTTGACGAAATTGATCTGTTACATAAACTAGATAATAAGACTGCTGAGTTCTTTGGATTTCCTGGATCCCCAAAGATTACCAAAGGTAGCCATTCCTTTGTTTGGAATGATGGTATGCCAGGTTTATTACTAGATCTTGAATTAGATAATCGACAGGGTATATTGATGTTTATTACTTATGATGACAGTTTTAAGTACCAAAATTCAATCCACTATCCCTTAGATAATGGTGCATATACCAAGGTGCAGTTACGAAAATTAATTACAGATGCAACATTATCTGACACTGGTAATATGTATCAAGAGGATGTTTGGTTTATCTAATCCTTATTTTTATCTTATAGTAAAAAAGCCCTATCTACCCTTCTGAATTTTGGATTTTATAGATTTATTTTAATAAATTCTTACTATATAATGAAATTATTATGAGATGCAAGTGGTATGATTTATTTTATTGTATCCAATTCAGTAATTAAGGCGCTAATAATCAGTTTTTCTTTTATTGAAAGCGGTGTCCTAGATGAATGTAAATCATGTGTTATTAATATTTAAATCTGCATTAGAATATGCTGATTTTAAGGGGATTAATAATTTGTTAGCAGATAATTGTCAGTATATTAATGTTGAGAGGAATATATTAAAAAATGGAAAGATAGAAGTATATGATTTTCTAAATTCAATGGCAAAAAGGACCAGAGATGATAATTTAGCTGTGTATGCACATATGATGACACTTAGTGAGGGAACCAACGAAAAAGAGTTTTTTTATGAAGGTGAAAGAGGGCTCGCTATTGCATACAATGAAATGGACAATTATGCTATAGGTATGTTTATTGAGTTAGATTCAAATAATTTTATTAACAAAATTATTGTTAGTAATAATATTCCGAGTTTTAGACTTGATAAACATCGTGCTGAAAATAATTCCCCTCCTATAGATTACATTTTTTATAAGGAGCCTGTTGATTTTTTGGATTGGCTTACAGCCATTAGTATTTGGTTAGAAACTGGATATGTAGATGAGCATTCTTTTTATGATTCACTTGCTGATGAGTGCTGTGTACATTTTCAAAGAAAAAATCAAGAACCTATTTTGTTGTTAGGTAAGGAAGAAATTATAAATGACTTTGATAAGATGATGAATTTATTTTTCTATACTATGCCACATATAATTCGTGATAAGAATAATAGATCCTTTATAAAGTATGGACCTATGACGATTGAAATCGGCCGTAGTTTAGCGGGGCCAGCAAATTCTGTACATATTTATATTGACGACAGTGAAGATTAGTTTGCATATTATTTCTTGCTTAGGTTCATTATGCTTAAAAATAAAAAAGAAATCGTATGAGACTCCTTTCCCTGTTTAGATATGATATAATTTATATCAAAGTGAGGCATAAATGGTTTCGACGCCAGACTTCGCTTCTAAAGTAAAAATTTGAAGAAACGGTCTGACTTCTATGTCGGGCCTTTTTTCATGCCTCAATCATCATTTTCATGAATATCTTTTTATTATGTTACAATACAGTTAATATTAGTGTTCAATGGGAGATGTGTGTATGAAACGTTATATTACATTACTTAGTCTATAATCTTATCAAGGACAGAACGGTTCCTGAACCTACCGTAAAGATGGTATTGCCTATTAAGCATGATGTAATAGAGGTCAACAATGATGGCGTGCGTAGTTTACTAGCTGAATTTATGTATGGGTGGCTATTACATAATAGGACGGATATGGTATTAGTTGCTGATTATGAAGATACTCGTTACTATTATAATTTACAGTTTTATAGAGACAAGCTACCTGAAGGTGTTCGCATTGAGCAGTTGCGCCAAATGATTATGGATGCGCAGTTTAGTTATAAATAAGTGATATCTAATTAGCACAGTATAGTTATAAATAAAAGAGGTTCCTAATGGTCACAGTAGTGACTTATAGGAACCTCTTTTATCGGGCAAGTAAATTATATAGTTAGTAAACTATTACAGAATGCTTTTACCCAAAGGAAATACAGTTTTGATGGCGTATCTATGTGAAAGTACCGCCTCATAAACGTAACATATATCATATTTTTACAGGTAATAGATTTGGAGTTTACGTTGTAAATGCTTTAATTTACATGAACTTGTTATAAGGTTATATTATTTATAAGTGTTTTTTCGGATTCGTGGTGGTTTTATATGTTTTACAATTACGATAGATATAGCAATTGTAAAAGCTATCAAAAAGGATTCTTTTGCGAAGCTAATGGCAATAGTTTCTTGTCCCATTAGCATATAATAAATGGATCGATAAAAGCTGAGCCCTGGTAGTAAAGGGAATAAGCTAGTCATTAGGAAAACTATAGCAGGGCATTTCCGTTTAACAGCCAATATTCTTGATGCTATGGCGATGATAAAACCACTGATGAATATGGAGAGCATAACATTAGACTGTAGTGAAGATAATGTTAAGAACAAGAACCATGAGATGAATCCTAATATTGTACAATCGATAAAATGTTGTTTAGCTACACGGAATAAGATTGCAAATGCTGTAGTACCAATACCAGCCATTATACTACGCATAAACATAGAGGTTAAGGAATTAGTATCTAAATTAGAGGTATAAAGAGGAATCATTTGTGTGTTGAAGAGTAGTGATTGTACTACTGCGACCCCTACAGCCATTGAAATACAGGTAAGTAACGCGCCCATCATAAGGGTTATTCCTGTATTATAGTTATTCTGGCTATACTCTCTAATAGCATTGACGAAAGGAACTCCGGGAACAATGTCAATCATGGCTCCTAGTAATATAACTGATAGGTTGGAGCCTAATTCAAAGTGGATAAAGAGATTACCCAATAAGGCTATTAGAATACTACTTAAAATGGTAATCAATACATCAGAGCTAAGTATGCGTTTAATGGTACATACATAGATACCTAATACCAAACCTATAATACCGGCAATTATAGAGTCTGTTATAGAACTACCAATTGCATAGCTAAAGCCTGAAGCTCCTAACGTATAAGCTACTAATCTCCAAAAAAAAGAATAGTCTGACATGGTATCAATTTGATTAAGTTCACTTTCAATCTCCTCAATAGTAATATTTTTTTGTGTGATACGTCGGGAGAGAGCATTAACAGATTCAATTTTGCTGAGGTTAATATCGACTTCAGGAACGTTACAAATACGAGTAATTTCAGTTCCATCAGCTTTCTTAGCAGTTGCAAAAATACCTCTATTGGATACGTAGGCTTCTAAATCTTTAAAATTCATAGCTCGTGCTATGTAGTTCATAGTATCCTCTGTACGACTGATTTCGGCGCCACTGCTAAGTAGTATTTTTCCAGCTTTTAGTATAATTTCTAATTCCACACCTGTCATTATTTCCTCGTTGTTCATTTTACTTCATTGTTATTTATATTGGACTTTTTGATAGGTCTATCTTTAGAAGATTCAGTTGATTTTGATTCTTCCTGTTGTTCTTGTAGAATATTGATATTTTGATGTATAACTTCTTCGTCTATTGAGAGATGCTCTTCTACATAGTCTTTTAGCTCTTGAACTGTTTCCGTATTTGAAAGTATTTCTTTTGCTTCATTATGAATATCTTCTTTAAGAGATTTTGTATCTGCTTGACTAATATCACCTAATGTATGGAATAGTTCACGTTCTTTTTCTGAAAGATTTTTGTGAGGACTATGTTTTTTTAATGATAAATGGAGCATCTTTCTTCGGAAGAGTTTTTCCATAATGATATCTTTACGATCACGGAGCCAGCCATAAATAAGAATAATTAGGAGTAATAGTCCCATATAACCGAGAATTGGGTAGAGGATACTAATCAAATCTTTAAAACCAAAGAAACTACATATATATCCTATGATTACTACAGAAATAATAACAATTCTCATTCTTTTTGTGCTGCCGTTGGCAAAACGTCTAGCAATAGAATAAAAAAGAGAGAATGCTGTATTAAAAATAAGTGAAAAGACTGTGATTGCATATATATATGCTAGCCAAGGATGAATTTGATTGGCAATAGCAAGAATCGGCAAATCTGCATCTTTTACTGTATCTAGATTTGCAAAAATAGAGATAGCAGCTATAAAAACAACTAATCCGACTAATAGGCCACCACGAGTGCCACCTTTTTCTGCAATACCAATACGAACAACAGAACCACCTAAAATAAAGGCCATAGAAACAGCTGTCATAGCACATAGAGAATAATAATTAATGACAGAAAACCATACATTGCTTGTGGCTGGTTTGATTGTGTGGGCTATAGCCTCTAATGTAGTCCAATCATGACTTTTACCAATAAAAGAGTAGCCTGTAATGATGAATATCATAACAATCATGATAGGAGTAAAAACACCTAGAACACTGGTTATTTTGTCAAAGTTCATAAATGATACGGTTATGATTAAAAGTGAGCAAATTAATCCACCAAGCCAAAAAGGGAATCCAAATTGTTGTTCTAAGTTTGAGCCTGCGCCAGCAATCATAACAAATCCCATAATAAAGCTACCAGAGATTAGTACAAAATCAAGTATTCTTGTAATAATAGGATGGGAAATCTGTGTAAAAACTTCTTCATGATTATCTGCACGATAGTAGCTCCCCAAAGAAAGCATGATTTTACCAAATGCGGCATTTAATAGACCTAGTAATAGAACACCAATAAGACCTATTTGGCCAAAACTTATAAAATATTGTAGAAGATCTTGTCCACTCGAGAGTCCTGCACCTACAATAACACCTATGTAGGCAAATGCAATTTTCCATGATTGTTGCATTATATTTTCCTCCTTTCAAATACATAACTTAGTATACAGAATAATATTATATCATACTAATGATTCAGTTTATGGAAACCTCACCGCCAATCTCTAATTGCATAGTATTATTTCAGATGCTAAGATTGCAAACTTAGGAGATACCTATAAGGGTGAAGTAGATTTACTATGATACAATAATAGTAATATGAAATGTACTAAGTCCCAATGAAGTTGATGCGGTTCGTCCTAAACTAGATTATTAAGAGGACTATGAGCAGGATTATTCTTTTAAGTAATGTGTATATTTGTTTCGTGTGTTGAGGTGTGAATCCTATGGCTACGTGGTCTGGAATACGGCATAAGTTAGAAACAGAATATCTTGCTATCAGCTTGCGAGGGCATATTCAATATTTTGTTACCACTTATAGTAAATCGCCTGATCATGAGGGGCGGGCTGCTATACGATATAATGGTAAGGAAATTATAAAAGGCAATTATTGGAATCAATATGTGAAGGCCCATCTGTTTCCTAAAGATGATACCTATGAACGAAGAATGCATGAAGGTTTGTAAACAAAACACGGAAGGAAATTGTTCAATTCCCTTCCGTGCTTAGATATGATATAATTTATATCAAAGTGAGGCATAAATGGTTTGGTCGCCAGACTTCGCTTCTAGTAATTGAAATTGAAGAAACGGTCTGACTTCTCTGTCGGGCCTTTTTTCAAGCCACGATTAGCAAAGACTGGACCCATTTAGAGGCCTCAAGTTCAATATAATGCCGTCAATTATAAAAGTAAATAGATTAGAGGTTCCTAATAGTCACCTAGGTGATTAATAGGAACCTCTTTCGTTTTGTAATTATTTTCATAAATATATTCTTATTATGATACAATACAGTTAAAATTATTATTTTATGGAGAGATGTATATGTTAAAACGATTATTATTAAGTGTTATGGTGTTGAGCGCTGTTAGTATATCTAGTTACGCTGTTGATGTGAATATTCCCGGTGCAGATCCAACTATTGCTAAGGGTGCTTATGAACAAGGAATTTATAGGACTGAGAAAATTAAGAGTGCTTATGATGTAGAAACTCGAAAGATTATAGACTCAATTATTTCAAAAGAGGGAATACCTAAAAAGTTTGGTACGGATGTTAATGATGCTGAAGTTGAATCTTTTAAAAATGAGTTATATTCTATTAAGCGTCGTCAATTTGACGGTAATACAATTGTGAATTTACATAATAATGATGGTGGACTATCAGTTACACTTCCATTTAGTGCAATACAGAAAGAGGCTATAACTGATTTTCCTAATTCAAATGCTCATTATTTAGTAGAATCCCCAATGATTGCTGCAGGTATTATTGAAAATAAAACATCAAATACTACTGAAAAAACTGATATTGTATTTAAATATGATGGCTTAAGTAAAAGTTCTTTAAGAAAGACAACACTTAGAGGGGCAGTTGAGATGGAGATTATTGGTTTAAAAATTGAACTGAGTAAACATCCAAATCAAGAGTACAATGTCATCCTGTATCCGCGTGCAACGAAGCTAGTCACATCCAATGATATTAATAAAATAATGGCTAATTATGTATTGCCTTCAATTCATTCTCTTCAAGAGTTAGATGACTATAGCAAGGTTGAGACATATAAAACGTATTCCTTTAGAGTACCTAAAACAGCTGTAAAAGATAAAAAGCCAAATGAAAGAGTAGACGGTGTTAGCTTTACAATTAATAAAGATATAAATCAACAGATTCGTATTGAACCTAATAATGAATCTGAAAAAGGATTATTTAGTACAGTTGATGAGATTCGTATATTAAATAAGATTGATAATAAGTCAGCAGAGCTTTTTGGTATCCCTGGAGCAAAAATGATAACAAAGGAGCTCCATACTTATGTTTGGAATGATGGCATACCAGGGTTATTATTAGATCTTGAACTAGATAATCAACAGGGTATATTGATGTTTATTACTTATGATGCGAGCCATAAGTATGTAAACACAATCCAATACCCGCTAGATAATGGTGTATATAGTAAAGCGCAATTACGTAGATTAATTACTGATGTAAAATTATCGTCTACTGGTAATCTATATGCAGGTGATGTTTGGATTGTTTAGTTAAAACTATTTATAAATGAAATAAGGAAAGGAATCCTTCGATTCCTTTCCCTGTTTAGATATGATATAATTTATATCAAAGTGAGGCATAAATGGTTTGGTCGCCAGCTCTCGCTTCTCGAATTTTAATATTGAAGAAACGGTCTGACTTCTCTGTCGGGCCTTTTTTCATACCGCGATTAGAAAGCTAGATTTTATCTAGAGGTCAATCATTTTGCTGCCATGATAATGGTCGCTACAAGTATGCCAAAGGAAATCATTAATGATAACACTTTGTATGTACTCATATTGATCACCGCCAATCCTCGAGTTGATTAGCAAAGGCTGGACCCATTTAGAGGCCTCAAGTTCAATATAGTGCTGTCAATCATAGAAGTAAATAGATTAGAGGTTCCTAATAGTCACCTAGGTGACTAATAGGAACCTTTTTTACTTGACTTTTTTAATTTGTATACCTCAATATGTTACAATTATTAATATAGTAGTCGTGTTGTAGGAGAGACCTATGTTGTATTTAGTCATTGCCGTCATCGTCATTGCACTTATTGCAAAATCTAGATCATTGAATAATCAAACAGATAGTGATGCGGATATAGAGAAACAGAATTGCATATTAGACGAAATTAATCGTACATACGGAAATATTGAATCATATGAACTACAATTAGAACCTTCAGATATAGAGGGAATATATTTTAATGAATTTCGTGAATATGTCGATGCTGAAGGTCGTGTGTTGACTCCAGCAGAGATTGATGAAATCCGGTATAAAGATGATTATAGAGAGGATATTGAACAGGATTATCCGTATCATCGATAATCGTGGAGGGCGTAGAGATGAAACGAATTATATATGCTATCAGCCTTGGGGTATTGCTAGCGATACCAGTGCTTTCACAAGCAATTGATACAACACCAATGATACGTGTTACGAATGTGCATAATGGTCAAAGTGATGAATCGTTAGATACTTTCACAGAAACAAAATTCTTCGGACCATATCAATTCCGCGTATTAAAGGATGCTATTGAAACGCAGGGCGAAACAAAAGATATTGATGGTAGGGTGTTTAGAACCTCTGATGGGGTATTTATGCATGTTAAGGCTAAATCTATTGATGATAGTAGTATGTCCTTGGATAATGAGATTAAGAATCTTGTTAAAGATAGAACGATTCCTGAACCGACTGTTAAGATGGTATTGCCTATTAAGGATGATGTAATAGAGGTTAATAATGATGGTGTGCGCAGTTTACTTGCTGAATTTATGTATGGCTGGCCATTAAAAAATAGGACGGATATGGTATTAGTTACTGATTATGAAGGAACTAGATACTATTATAAATTGCAGTTCTATAGAGATAGATTGCCAAACGGTGTTCGCATTGAGCAACTGCGAGAAATGATTATGGATGCGCAGTTTAGCTATAAATAATATGATTATATTATATTCGAGAGAGGATACATTGTGTTAAAGCATATAGTATTAGCTATGACTATTAGCGTAGCTATCATTACGCCTGCTCAGGCTATAGACATTAATATACCTGGTGCCGATAAGACTGTTCCTGTAGAGGCGTATAAGAATTATAATTATACGAATGAAAGTTTAGAAAAGGTGTTATCAGATAAGGAAGAACATGTAGCTAAGAAATTAAGATCTTACCATTATCGAGATTATGAAATTAGTAAACAAGTTCAATATAGTAAGAATAGTTTACGTGCCGTGCTAGCACATAGTACAATCATTCGTCTACATTCTGATACGGATAGTATGCGATTAGTAATGCCATTTTCAAGCCAGCATGGTATGTATACTCAGAAACAGGATGGACAGACTTTAGAAATCAATAATCAGAAAATTGATTTTTCTATTATGGCAGATACAACACAGTATTTAAATCAATTAAATAAGAAAAATCGTGATTTACATCGTGACATTAAAAAATTCTCTAATCCATTCATAGGATCTGCTTTGTGGTTTAAGGAAAAGCAACAATCTAAAGACAATAACGAAATATATACGACAGGTATTCAGTTTAAAAATCCTAAGAATAAGTCAAAATCCTATCGGTTGGCATTTACTTATAATGGGGGCGGTTCTGAAGGTGTATTGACTGATCGTCATGTAGAAAATATGATTGCTAATTATTTAGTGCCATCTATTCAGCTTTTACCTGATACAGATTCATATTCTGAAAGCAAAGAGTTATATGGATTTACTTATAAGATGCCTATAGGTTCACATCAGGAGATTGGATATGACATAAATAATGATGAAATTCATGTATATAAAACAGTTGGGTACGAACAGTGTGTGTTTGTGAATCGTAGTCAACTTGGTGATAAAAGCATGGCTGCTCAGTATACTAAAATGTTAGAATTTATAACTATTATTGGTATAAATTTAGGTATTAAAGATCCGCAATATGCTATTGTTTGGAATGATGGTATTCCATCAGCTTTAATTGATGTATATAATCCGGATGGGGATTCTTTAATCGTTGTACTTACATATGATGACAATAGGATGCTTGTAAATTGGATTGCCTATAACTTAAAAGATACTAAGCTTAGTCGTGATGAAATACGTTATATAGCAGAATCTGTAAAGATAAAAGATAAAGTTTCGCTTACGAATCAAAAAATACAGCCTTTATCTGAGGAGTTTCTTATATTTTAAAGTTTCTTATTAATAGAATATGTAATGAAAAAAGGTCTATATACTACAGCACAGTAATATATAGACCTTTAATTGTATTATCTAGTTTTCCAACTATTATAGGATGCTTTTACCCATAGGGAATACAGTTTTGCCAAATACCTTGTTTACAAGTACGGCACCAGAACCGTAGAAGCCCAAGAGGGAGATGAATAATTCAGACCATGCTGCAAGGGCGAAGAAGCCTGTTTTGCCACCTAAGAATAGGTCTGTTGCAAGACCGAAGAATAGGAAGCAGATTAATAGCATAATAGCGAATACAACCTTGTTTGTTTTCAAAGATGCGATTGTACCAAAGATAGAGAAGATTAAGAAGCCCACATTTAAGTCCTTTATTTATGATATACTACATATAAAGTATGTAGGAGGTTATATGGTTTTTCTTACTTCATTACAAAGCATCATGCCTATCGTTTTGCTCATATCGCTTGG
The DNA here is from genome assembly GCF_000524355.1 of Veillonella sp. ICM51a. Taxonomy (NCBI): domain Bacteria; kingdom Bacillati; phylum Bacillota; class Negativicutes; order Veillonellales; family Veillonellaceae; genus Veillonella; species Veillonella sp. ICM51a. The sequence continues at coordinate 42,467 of NZ_JAPX01000034.1, read as the reverse complement.
GTATTTCCTAAAAGGGCGGGGCATGTTTAATGATACATTTAGCTCAAATCTATCGAGGCTCATCATGTCCGTCATTTTGCCGGTCGGCGTATTTATGTCCGTGCTACACAATGTGCAAACGTCGGATTTGTGGGACTTGCGGTATGGATTACTCGTCGTGATGATGACCTATGTAGTATCGTACATCATAGCGTTTATTATGATGAAAATTGTACATGTCCCACGGGGACGCCGCGGTATTTTTATCAATATGGTAGTTAACGATAATTGTTTATTTATTGGACTACCTGTACAGATTGCATTGTTTGGGCCTGATGCATTACCGTTTTTCTTGCTGTATTATATTGGTAATACCATATCTGTATGGATGTTTGGTGTATTCCTTATTGAGGCTGATCCGTTGCCTACGAATGGTGCTAGCCATGGTGAAAGCTTCCGCACCTTGGTACGCAAGTTTTCTTGGAAAAAATTGTTGCCGCCTCCTTTACTAGGATTTTTCTTGGCACTGGTATTTTTGTATGCTCAGATTCCATTGCCTACGGTATTACATAATACGTTAAACTATATAGGGAATATGGTAACACCATTATCCTTGCTATATATTGGTATCGTATTACATGATGCGGGCCTTAAAAGCATGCGTTTAAATAAGGATTCCATCGGTGGTATCATTGGCCGTTTTGCCGTAGCCCCATTTATTATGTTCTGCGTTATCTATGCTACCAAATACCTCATGGGCATTACATTAGATTCCGTTGCGGTCGTCACATTCATCGTTCAATCCGCAGGACCGGTAATCGCCGTATTGCCAATCGTAGCGAATGAAGCAGGTTCTGATTTACCATTTGCCACAGGACTCGTAACCATTAGCTCCGTATTATTCGTATTCGTTATACCAGTTATTATGGAAATATTAACGATATTTGGTATAGGAATGTAAATCTATACAATATAAAACGACTAGCATTATATACATACGTATATGGTGCTAGTCGTTTTTTATGCATTAAACTATTCGATAATCATTATGATATCTTATGCATTAAGCGCTTCGATAATCGTTACGATATCTTCTGACTTTCGAGCAATGTGTTTGACGCCTAAATCTTTATGTAATTGTTCGTCTCTAAAGCCCCATGTAACGCCGATGCATAGTAGGCCAGAGTTTTTTGCAGTAGCTACATCGACTTCAGAATCACCGATGTAGATAGATTCACTTTGTGTGGAATCTAATTCTTTTAATGCTTGTAGTACCATATCTGGTGCTGGTTTACGCTGTAATCCAGGGCGTTCGCCAATAGCTACCGGTAAACGATCACCAAAGTATTCCTTATTTAATGGAGTAATACCTTCTTGAATTTTATTAGAAACAATGGCGAGTTTATATCCTTTGGCACGTAATGTATCTAATACGTCAAGCATGCCAGGATATGGGGCTGTGTAATCCTGTAAATGTTCGCCGTAGTATGCTTTAAATTCGTCGAGATAGGTGTTGAATTCAGCCTCCGAAATGGAATCTGGCAGTGATTGATGCATCAAATGAGCTACGCCGTTGCCAAGGGCTACTTTCACCTCAGGAACCGACCGTTCTGGCAAATCATGAGCGCGCAATACATAATTCACCGCATTGCGTAAATCTGTTAACGTATCTAGCAATGTGCCGTCACAATCGAATACGATAGTTGTATATTTCATGGGGACCTCCAAAATCTGTATAATCTTATTCCATTATATGACATGAACCGAGAATTTTAAATTAGTCTATGATACAATTAGTATACTAGTTGAAAATATTTGGAGGATTAGTATGACTGAAATACAATCTTTATTATTGATGAAAGCCACGTTAGAATCCGCAAATCTTCATGGTGTTGAAGCCATGCTCGACGATGATTGCGAATATGTTTCTACGGGTCGTGGTATCATTGCTCGTAATAAACGTGAAAGCTTAGAATTTTTAACGGCCATGGTTGATTCTATCCAATCTGACCATGTACCTGTTATCTGTCGTGTTATGCATATTACAGAGGTATACGAAGAAGGCGCCTTATTTCATGAGGGCCGTCACGGTTTGACCGTTGCTTATGAAGAAGGCGACCAATATGCGTATATGTTGTTTGTTGATATCAATGAAGATGGCCGTATTGACCGTATCGTTTCTAGCCAAGAAAATTATGAGTTTGAATACGATGATCTTCGTTTATCCTTAGATGAAACACCATATCGTTTCCCAATTGTGCCGCACACTGTGAAAGACTGGATTGCGGCCCTTAGCATTTGGCTTGAAACTGATAATTTTGATATCGATGATTTTTACCAATTCATTGATGAAGATACCAAGGTAGTGTTCCAAAAAGGCGATGCAGAATCTATTACACTAGAAAATGGCCTCGATGTAGAGGACTACTTTGATCAACTTATGAATCAACACTTTGCTGCCGTACCACATATCATCCGTGATGAAGACGATAATCTTATTTTAGTCTATGGCCCTATGAGCCTTATCGTGAGCCTTAACGAACAAGGTGGTTTGGCCGTAATCAGTATATACATTGATACGCGCGACGAAGAAGAATCCATTGATGAATACGGTTATATCGAAGAAGATTTGACCGAACCTGTAGAAGAAGAACCTTTTACGGATTATTGATCGGTACATCATACATGTCCATAAAAATTAGAACAGGCCTGTACTAATTTTATGGAGCCCCTATACAGGTATGTTGAGAAATAGAACAGGCCTGTACTAATTTTGGGGAGACCTTGTATAGGTGTGTTTAGAGATAGAACAGTCCTGTTCTAATTTTACGGAGACCTTATATAGGTATGTTCAGAAATAGAACAGGCCTGTTCTAATTTTAAAGAGGCAGGACCGAGCTCCTGCCTCTTTTGTGTACAAAAATGTAATTAGATATCTTCTTTTTCTTTGATTATACCAGCTTTTTTCTTGCGCCAGTACCAAATGTAGAGCGGAAGAATGACGATACAGCCACCTAGACCCCAAAGTAATTGGTTTGTTTGGGCTTGGCCTAGCATCCAAAGGGATGTAGCAATGGCGATGATTGGAACGGTGTAACCACCAGGGATTGTGTAAGACCGTTCTTTATTTGCCCATTTACGACGGAATATGATGACTGCTAAACATGTTGGTAAGTATTGTGTAAAACGGGATACCGCACTAATAGCAGCAAGAGTTGTAAATGAACCAGACCAGGCGAGTAGTACGCTGGCAATAGCGGTGACAATCGCTGCTACATATGGTGCATTGTAGCGATTGCGTTTAGCTAAGGCACTTGGTAGCATGCCATCTTCGGCCATGGATGTTGCGATACGAGGGGCGTAATAGGCTTCGGCAAAGTTAATGCCGCCCATGGAAATTAATGTGCCTGCTAATACAATATACATGCCAATTGGGCCTAGGATTACGTTGAAAGCATCTTGTACCGGTGCTTTTGTGTTAGCAAGGTCAGATCCTAAAACACCAATAGATACGGCAAGTATGGCCATATATAGGATTGATACGAGTAGCATACACATGATAATGGCACGCGGTAAATTCTTTTTAGGATTCTTCATATCCTCTGCGGCAATAGCGATAACCTCAAACCCTGTATAGGCAAAGAAGAGAAGAACGGCTGCTTGCGCAAAGGATCCATCTACATAGGTATCGTGTGGAAATACAGGTGTAAAGTTAGCGCCGTTAATAAAGAATATACCAATAGCGATAAATAGGGTGAGAGGGACTAACTTAGAGATTGTAATTAAGTTATTAACAAATTTAGATACGTTAACACCAAATATGTTTACGATTGTTAAGCCTACGATTAATATGAAGGAAATGACATCCTTTGCTAAATCGCCACTTAAGGCAGGGACTGCAGCGCCTAGCGCCGTGGCAAAGCCAACGGCCATGGCGGCCCAAGCAATAACGGTTACAATCCATTTAAGGACGCCTACCTCAAATCCCCAAAAGTCGCCTAATGCATGTTTGGCATATAGATAGGGACCACCATTACGTGTGAAAAGGCTAGCCGCCTCTGCAAAGCACAAGGCAATACATCCTGCAATGACCGCATCAAATAAAAGGACCCCTAAACTAGCTGACCCAATAATGGCATAGGCCTTATTAGGTAACAAGAAAATCCCAGTACCAACGATACCATTGATTCCAAGGAGTACAATACTCCAAAATCCAAATTTACCTTTCTTATCCATTAGTTGACCTCCTTAGTCGCATCTACGAAGGCTTTAAATAATGTTTTTGCATGTACATCTTTCACATGCATCATTTCTGGATGGAATTGAGTCGCTACGAACCATGGACGATTCGTATCTTCTAATGCCTCGACTGTACCGTCCTTGGCACGTCCTGTAACAACTAGGCTTTTACCAATATTACGACACGTTTGATGATGATGTGAATTTGTAATCCACGTCGTAGTGCCAATGATTTTAGCAAGTTTAGAATCTGGTTCAATCTCTACTGTATGCGTAGGTAATGATGGCGTTTGATTTTGGCTGTGCTTAATCGTGCAATTTTCATCATATGGCAAATCTTGGTACAAGGAACCACCACGATAAACATTCACGATTTGGCAACCGCGGCAGATGGCGAATACAGGAATATTTCGTGCTTCTGCTGCTGCAAGCAACGCGAAATCAAATTGATCGCGCTCAGGGAATACATCACCGATGCCTCGCAATGGTTCTTCGCCATAATTGAGCGGATACACATCATGACCACCTGTAAGGAGTAGGCCATCAACGATATCGATGGTTTCCTTTGCTTGCTCTAAATTTTCTGTAAAAGGAATAATAATAGGAATGCCGCCCGCTTCTTCGATGGAGCGGACATAATCCTGATTCACATAAGAACGGATTAAATCGACATAAGCGCCGCTGGTATCGCGTAGCGTATTGCCGGAGATTCCGATTAATGGTTTTTTCATACTATCACCTCAATGTGTAAAATACTGTACATCAAGTACAGTATAATTATAATTCATTTTCCTATAATATACTATAACATATTATGCAAGTAGGAATTGCGTTTATGTAAATATAGATAATACTGGATAATTCTAAAATGAATTTATAGAAAATTGATAAAAAATTAATAATTAGGTATAATGAGTCTTAGAATGTAGAATATAAATTGAGGAGAGAATGTATGAACTGGAAACGTGTAATAGCATTAGGTTTACTTGGATTAACGTTTGGCATGGGGCAGTCCTATGCGATAGATGTAAATATTCCTGGCGCCGATGCATCTATACCTGGTGATGAATATCAAAATTATCGAAAGAATACCTCACAATCTAGACAAATGGATCAAAGAATTGTAGAAAAGGTTACAAGAGATAATACATCGATTCCTAATTATGATATGTCGAAAACACCAATGGATATATATCATACAAGAGAATTAAATCATGGTGTTAGATACTCTAGTACTGTGTTTATCTTAAAAGAAAACGGAGCGAATATAAAATTTACTATACCTCAACCAAGCATTGTAGCTCAGGCTAAGGGAGGTATGGGGAAGCATAAAGAATTAATCAGTGCAGGTGGAGTAATGACCTATAATGGGGAGTGGTATTACGAGTTAAGGCCACAGCCTAAGGGTGATAACTGGGAAGATACGAATATACCATATAGTAAGTTAAATTCTGATGCTATGAAAGAAGTGTTTTATAAAAGATATAATCCCATAGCAGGTAATAAAAAAATTAGTGAAAAGGTGTTAGGTGCTAATACTTTTACATATCCAACCGTTGAAAAGGCTACATGGGATTCAATCGTATATAAGAATGATTTGGTAGAAGGAACAATCAATTTTACTATGCCAAAACAGCCGACGGTTTCTTATCATATTGGATATATGCTTCCAAAAGGAGTCGTTAAAAAGATAAGCTCTAAAGGTGATGATGTACTAGTTAAAGCCACTATGAATGGTTTGGCGAATATTGTATTGCCATCGGTAAAACCTGCTAGTGATATATTAGAATATACCTCTGAAGTACATAGAGGACCTTTTACGTTCAGAATTTTAAAAAATAGTAAATCTTTAGGTACAAAAGTCACTAAAAATGGTAGCCAAGTTGAATATTTTAAGTCTGGTAAAATTAAAGAGTCTATTTCCGTAAGACCTCTTTTTAAACGAGACGATCCAAAGAAACAGAATATCATGTACCATTCTCTAATTGGATTTATTGGTGCAGATCAATTAAATGAAGGTAAGCCCATTCAATTTGCTACCGTATGGAATGATGCTCTACCAGGTGCTTATTATGAAGTTAAGGGTGAAAAGGATACTTTGTTTGTGATGACTGTATTTGATGATACACATCTTTATACTCACTATATGATCAAACCTCACGATGTGCATGTAAGTAATTTTAAATTACGTGATATCGTTCAATATGTAGATTACAAGCATAATAAAGAAGATTATGGTAGATTTAAACTTGGTTTAGGAGTACCAAAGTACTTAATTGAACGAAACATATCAGAAGAATTGAACAAGAAAAAATAAATTATTATGTATTGTGATTCTATATGATTGATTATATTAAGCGATGTATATATATCGCTTAGTAAAAAGAGGACCGGCTCAAACGAGTCGGTCCTCTTGCTATTCGTATATGTAATTATCTAAAAAATCTACCAATGAGTGGCATGCTAGCACCATCGTTTTTATTAAGCCCTTTTAAAAGAACCATGATGATAACGTAGAGTAATAAGCCTTCGATACCTGTGAGTATGAAATTAGCCCACATTGGTAAAATATCTGTTAAGTAGTGGTAGCTCAAGAAGATGAGTACCCCCATGACACCGGCACTGACCACGTTTTTCCATAGAAGGGAAATATCGAGGAAGTAGCCTGTGTATTTTTTGATGTAAATCAAGTTGAGTAACGCTGCAAAGCCAATATCAGCAACGGTTGCCCAGGCAGCACCACCGATACCGAGCCAAGGGATGGCAGTCAATGTCCAGTTAAGGATAACCTTGATGATAAGGGAAATACCCATGTTGATAACTGGAATGCGTGGCTTATTAAGGCCTTGTAAAATCCCTGTTGTAACTTGGTGTACACCGAGGAAGAAGATAGAGAACGCTGTGATTTGTGTTGCCAGTTCTGCCTTAGGTGCGTTGTAAATCAACGTAACAGTTGGTGCCGCAAGTACATATAATAGTACCGTAAATGGTACGGTTGCCATAAATGTTAAGCGCATAGAACCAGCAGTGCGTTCGTAAATACCTTCATAATCTCGCTTAGCAAAAGCATGAGAGATGGCTGGTACTATGCTCGTAGCAAGGGCCGCTGTAATAATGGTAGCCAAGTTGATGAGCGGCACTGCCATACCTGTAAGATAGCCGAACAGTTCTGTTACTTCATTCATCGGGAAATTAGCGTCTAATAGGCGACGTGGTACAATGAGCAAATCAAGATTGGCCGTTAATGGTAACATGATGCTGGCTAAGGAAATAGGAATGGACAACGATAACAGTCGCGATAAAATTTCCTTGGCCGATTCGCGTGGACCATCGTAGCTTTCACCAGTACTACTAGCCTTAGGCAATTTGTAGTAATAGTACAAGAGCACGAGAAAGGCACCAAAGCCTCCGACGCCAGCACCTAGGCTAGCACCGCCAGCTGCAGCAGGTAAGCCATATGGCAATAAGATGGCCGCTGCACCGAGCATGACGATAACGCGCAATAGTTGTTCTACGATTTGGCTGACCGCCGTTGGGGTCATCATTTCATAACCTTGGATGTAGCCGCGGAAACAGGAAATCCACGTTACAAAGAATACTGCCGGAGCAAGTGCGATGATTGAGTAGTAGGCACGGCTTTCAGCAATGAGACCGCTAGAGATAAGCCAATCTGCGCCAAAGTACATGGCTAAGCTGGCGATAAAGCCCGTAATGGTCAGCATTGTGAAAGAAATATTAAATACTCGTTTAGCACCACCAAAGTCGTGTAATGCTAATCGTTCTGCCGTCAAAATAGAGATGGCAATCGGCACACCTGCGCTCGAAATTTGTAATAGTAACAAATAGATAGGAAAGGCCATCTGGTAGATCCCGATGCCTTCCCCGCCCAAGATACGGGAGAGAAGAATCCAGTTGATACTACCGATGGCTTTCACTACGAAACCGGCAATGGTTAAGATTAAGGTTCCTTTTACAAATCCACTAGCCATAGATTATAGTTTGTGAGAAGAACCTAATACATCTTTAATTTTGTGAGCTACCATGCCTTTAATAGCGTCACGAGCAGGTCCTAAATATTTGCGAGGGTCAAATTCGGATGGATTTTGTGCCAAGTATTCGCGTACAGATGCAGTCATAGCAAGGCGAAGGTCTGTATCGATGTTGATTTTGCAAACCGCCATTTGCGCTGCTTTGCGAAGCATTTCTTCAGGTACGCCTTGTGCGCCAGGGATATTGCCACCAAATTCGTTACATTTTGCTACGAATTCAGGCAATACGGAGGAAGCACCATGCAATACGATAGGGAAGTTAGGCAATAATTTACCAACCTTTTCCAAACGTTCAAAGTCGAGGTATGGTGTGCCTTTGAATTTGTAAGCACCATGGCTTGTACCGATAGCGATAGCCAAGGAATCAACCCCTGTTAATGCTACGAATTCAGCAGCTTGTTCTGGATCTGTGAAGCGAGCGTCTGCATCGGATACGTTAACGTCATCTTCGACGCCAGCCAAACGACCAAGCTCTGCTTCTACTACAACACCGTGCGCATGAGCGTATTCAACAACTTGTTTTGTAATTTTTACGTTTTCTTCAAAATCATGGTGAGAAGCGTCAATCATAACAGATGTAAAACCGCCGTCTACGCAATCTTTACAGATTTCAAAAGAATCACCGTGGTCAAGGTGAAGAGCGATTGGTAAATTGCTATCTTCCAATGCTGCTTCTACTAGTTTTACAAGATAAATATGTTTAGCATATTTGCGAGCACCTGCAGATACTTGCAAAATAAGAGGGGATTGTTCCTCTTTTGCTGCATCGACGATACCTTGTACGATTTCCATATTGTTAACGTTAAAAGCACCTACTGCGTAGCCGCCTTCATAAGCTTTTTTGAACATTTCCGTAGTCGTTACTAATGGCATGTTGTCCTCCTTGGCTTTATAGCCGATTGTATGTATTTTGAAAGTATTGTCATCAACTTATGATGATACATATCTATTCATTGTTAGTATATCAAGAAACGATATAAAGCACCACAATTTTATAAGGTTTTCTAGATGAATCTGTTAGAGACATAGTAAATCTTTCATATCCGTTGGCATAGGGGCCCGTAGTTCTATATACTCCTGTGTCATAGGATGGGTGAAAGCTAGGTAGCCAGCGTGCAATGCTTGCCGACGAATATGATCTAAATGACCGCCATATAAATCATCACCAGCTAAAGGACAACCTAAATGGGATAGGTGTACACGAATCTGATGGGTTCGGCCCGTATGGAGTACACATTGCACATGAGTCAGAACCTGTTGCGTGCTCAAATTTTTATTCATTTGTACAGGCTGGGAAACAATGTGGCGTGCCAATACCGTCACATCAGTACGAGCCGGTTTGCCAATTGATGTGCAACATCGTTCAATGATGCTACCTGCTTTACGACCGATGGGCCATTTAATTGTTAGCGATTGGCTTGGCATAGTGCCTTCAACGATGGCGTCATAAACCTTTTTAAATTTTGTACGTTGCTTATCAAAGGCGTGTTGTACTATCGATGTTTTTGCGATGATGACGATGCCCGATGTATCCTTATCGAGGCGATGGACGGGGTGAAAGTCATGAGCTTGTTCGGTTTTGTCATAATAATAGAGAACGCCATTTGCCAATGTTCCATCGCGTACCGTCGAGGTAGGGTGCATAAGAACACCGGCGGCTTTATTTACAGCGAGGATGTGTTCGTCTTCGTATACGATTTCCAGATTTATTGGAGTGTGTGAAAATTCTTGTTCAGGTGCTAATTTCATAAGTAGATGATCTCCGCCGTGAACAAGGGTATCCCATGTAGCCGATTGTTCGTTAATGGTGATGATACCATCATTTTTTAGACGCCGGCGCATGCGCTGTGAAATATGTTGTTGTTTTATGATGTGATTCATAGATTGCGTGTGTACATTAGCATCTACAATCAAGTCGATTATGGTTGCTGTTTTCATAGGTCCTATTATAGCAAAAAAATAATGGATGAAGAATTTTTCATAATTTATTGTATATATAAAGGGCTATATAGTATAATTTATATTAATATTTGTTTATAAAATTTTTATATCTAGAGTCCTTTGAGTAATAAGAGGAGAGGCCTATGAAACTCAACAAGAAATCTTTATTAGTCGCATGTGTGTTGGCGACTATGTCTACAAGTGCTTTGGCAGCATCCACTACAACATCTACGAGTACTACGACTGTAACAAATCATGATACACCAACATCAACAAGTACGCGTGTAACACGTGAACAACATGGTGCATCTACATCTACGACTAATATTTCTACAACTGAAATGTCATCTACTAAATCAAGTGGTGCAACTGTATCTGTTGGTGTAGGGCGATTAGGTGATTATGTAGCGGTACCAATTATTGGAACTCCTCAAAAATTAGCACCAGAAGCATTTAAGTCTCTTCAAGCAAACATTGATGAGGCCACTGAAAGTAATAGTGGTCTTATTAAACTGGGTCAATTAGCTAAGGTTAAGCAAAATGGTAAATGGGGACTCGTAGGAACCAATGGTCAAGTTTTGCTTGACCCACAATATAAAGAGATGGATCCATCTTATGCTGAGGACGGAACATACTTCGTAAAGTCAAAGAAAATTTTAGAACATATTAAAGTAGATGGTAGCGTTTTATCAAGTGGTAAAGATGCCTTAGATGAACAGGTTAAACAAATTATCAATCATCATGATGAGACTGTAAACAAGAATCAAAATTCGTCAAATCATAAGGAAACATATGCAAGTGATTCTTATACGGCCGTTTCTGTAAAAGGAAAATGGGGTTTTAATGATGCATCAGGTAATACTGTAATCGCTCCACAATTTAAAGAAGTATATACGAAATTTAGTGAAGATCGTGCTTTTGTAAAAGATGCTAAAGGTAAAAATGTAGCAATTGATGGCACAGGTAAGACTGTATTTGAAGCACCATCTAATGATATTGACGCATATGATGATGGATTGGCAGAATTCCGACGCCATATAAGCAAGTTTAATCTTGGGGGCTTGTTGAGTATGGCTGTAGGAATAACCCTTAGTAATCACGGTGGAATCTATTATGGTGATGCATGGAACCCTGTATATGATGGTGTAAAACGCGGTTATATTAATCGTGATGGTAAAATTGTTATCGATAGTAAAAATGATGCAGTTTGGCCAATTACTGCATATGGCACACTTGTGAAAAACCAAGGGCTTATTGGATTCGTAAATCGTGAAGGTAATTATATTATTCAACCAGGTAATTATGATTTAGGCGAATTTAGTGATCTTAATGGATTGTTAGTACTTATCAATAAAGATAATAAAAAAGCGGGCGTATTTGACGTGGATACAGGCAAACAAGTTATTCCGTTTACCTATGATTCTATTAGATTTGTAAGCCTAACTAATATGGTTGTAGTGAGTGGTGATACTCAACAGTTAATCGATATGACAACCGGAAATGTTATTTTGACTACCTCCAAAGATATGGGGATAAATAAATTTAGTGGACCATATACTTGGGTACATAAGACTTCTAGTGATTATAAGCTTATTGATGATAGTGGTAAAGTATTATTTAGTGATAACACAATTACCTCCGCAATGCCCGTTAAACATGGTTATGCTCCGGTAAAATCTCAAGGTAAGTGGGGAATTGTAAATCTTCGTGGTGAGTGGATTGTACAACCACAGTATGAGGATATTGAGATTTTATAGATAGATTGTATTATAATAAAAATTTATGTATTGGTTATCCTAGTATATTATGTTGTTTAACTATAAATGAGGAATTCATTAATTTTTCATAATGTGCTATACTGTAGTTATAAATTGGCTTGTGAATTTATTTGCTTTTGGAGGAATATATGAAAACATCTAAAGCATTATTAAAACTTTTGGTTGTAGGTTGTCTTAGTGTTTCTTGTGCATTACCACTGACTGCTTCAGCAGAAGATACAAGTGCACCAAGTGCGATGCAAGAATCTGTAGTTAAGACAGAATTACCATCTGGAGTTAATCGTATTCAGTTGTTAAAGAGTGGTGAAACTATGGCAACTGTAAAGACGTCATCTGTTGCTGCTGGACATGCGTATATTCCTAAAGATACAAATATCAATTTAGAATTAATCGATCCTATTAGTTCTAAGAAAAGCAAAGAAGGAAATACCTTTAGATTAAAGACCATAGAAAATTTACTAATTAATGATGTAGTTGTTATTCCAGCAAACCAAGAGGTATTAGGGACAATTACAAAAGCAAGAAAAAATGGTATGCTTGGACGCAAAGGTCGTTTAGAGTTTAAAATTGATAGCATTAAGACTATTAATGGTGTAAATGTTCCATTAACTGCAGAAGTTAAAGGAAAGGGCCATTCTGATAATGGAGCAGTTGCCGTTGCTGCTGCAGTAAGTTTGGTTGGTGGCTTGTTCATGAAAGGGACTAATATTTACTATGAACCTGGCCAAAAATTTGTAGCTCTTGTATCTACTGATACAGATCTAAATACAACAGTGGAAGATTTGCCTAATGCTATGAATCCAAGTAAACCTACTGGTCAAAATATTGTTTTACCAATTAAATAAAATATAAGTAGTATTAATACCCAATAGTGATAAATTTTAAAATATTGCTATTGGGTATTTTAGTTGATTATATAAAGATAATAGGATGGGAAGATAATTATTGTATTTAGATTAATGAAAAATCATCATAATCTAATTATTTGAATTCCTAGTAAATATTGATAATTTACGATATAATTATATAGATGTATTCCATTCAATGAATACGTGGATGATGATGAAAATAATGCGTGAACCCCATGCCCAACGGGTTCAGGTGTAGGAGGTATAAAATGGCTAAAGATTGTTCCTTTGACGTTGTATCCGAAGTGGATATGCAAGAGGTGGATAATGCGGTAAACCAAGCGAAGAAAGAGATTGGTACGCGTTATGATTTCCGCGGTTCTAAAGCTGAAATTAGCCTTGACGGTGATACCATTAAAATCATCGGTGATGACGAATATAAATTGAACGCTATTATCGATGTATTAAAAGGCAAAATGGTTAAACGTAATGTAGCGGTTAAGAACCTTGATTTTGGTAAGGTTGAGCCTGCTGCTGGTGCCACTGTACGCCAAGTGATTACTATTAAAAAAGGCATTACAAAAGAAAATGCTAAAGAAGTAGTAAAGGCAATCAAAAATATGAAGCTTAAGGTACAAGCGTCTATCCAAGAGGATCAAGTGCGCGTATCTGGCAAGGATAAGGATGATTTGCAAGCGGTTATTCAGATGTTAAAACAATTGGATGTACCGGTTGAATTGCAATTCGTTAACTTCCGTTCCTAATTATATAAGCATAAGAGATAGGGTTAGATTGATTCTAGTGAATCTCTAACCCTATCGGTGTAGGAGGCGCTATGAGAGTAGAGGACATGAAGGGTGGTTATACGACCGGTTCATGTGCTACGGCAGGCATGAAAGCAGGTCTATTGGCCCTCTTAGAACACGATATTGTGGACAAGGTTGTCATTGAGAATCCGCAAGGTCAATTCATTGAGGTACCTATTAAATCTGTGGAAATCATATCCGAAACAGAGGCAAAGGCGACTGTGATGAAGGATGGTGGTGACGATCCAGATGTGACCCATGGCAATGATGTGGAAACGACGGTGACCCTTGATGACACAGGCAAGCTACGTTTTCGAGCTGGCTTTGGTGTCGGTACGGTTACGAAACCCGGTCTTGCCATGCCACCTGGACAACCGGCCATTAATCCGGGCCCTAGAGCGATGATGAAACTCGTATTTGAAGAGTTTTGTACGCAAGGTCAAGGTGTGACGGTAACAGTAAGTGTTCCTAATGGTAAGGTGTTGGCTAAGAAGACGTTGAATCATACTCTGGGTATCGAAGGTGGTATATCCATTATCGGTACAACGGGTATCGTTAAGCCGATGAGTGAAGAAGGGTTTAAAAATTCTCTTGTGCCTCAGTTAAAGGTAATGAAAGCCAATGGCTGCGAAACGGCAGTTCTAGTACCGGGGCGTATCGGTCAAGATTTGGCAGAACAAGTGCTCGGTATCCATAAGAACCAAATGGCTGAAACTAGCAACTTCATCGGATTTATGCTTGAACAAGCCGTTCATATTGGCTTTAAACGAATCTTGATCATCGGTCATATCGGTAAGCTCATTAAGCTTGCCAGCGGAAGTTTCCATACCCATAATCGCATGAGCGATGGTCGCATGGAAAGTATTGTGGCCTATGCAGCTCTTGAAGGAGCATCCCAAGCGGTGTGTGAAGAGTTATTTAATTGCCAAACTACAGAATCTACCTTCCCTATCTTAGAGCGAGAAGGCCTAACTGGTGTATATCAACGTGTAGTAGACCGCGCATCTATGCGCAGTGAACGATATATTGCCAATGAGGCTGAGGTAGGTATTATTATTACCACATTAAAGGGTGAGATTTTGGCTATGGATAAGCATGCAAAAGAAATAGGAGAGCTAGAACATTGGCACATACCTTGTATATCGTAGGCATTGGCCCGGGCAATCCTGATTATGTGGTGCCTAAAGGCCTTAATTTAATTAAACATGCTACCGTTTTGGTAGGTAGTGAACGCTCCTTGGAGGATTTTAAGGAACCCGGACAGATTACGTATCCTGTAACGGGGAAACTAAGTTGGTTATCCGAACAAATCGAGCGTGAACTTCACGACCATGATGTTGTAGTTATGGTCAGCGGTGATACGGGCTACTATAGCTTGTTACCGTATTTGAAAAAGAAATTTCCTACCACACGCATTGACGTGGTGCCAGGTATTAGTTCCATGACATTTGCCTTTGCACGCCTTAACGAAGTGTGGCATGATGCGGATTTAATGAGCTTTCACGGACGCCAACCAGCGTCTGAAAGACTCGTATATGAAGCGGGAAAAAAGATGGGGTTCTTAACGGATCCTGAATATAATCCAGCGCATATTGCGCGTATTTTAATAGATGCAGGTTGGCCAAAAGAAACGAGAGCTGCAGCCCTTGAGCGATTGAGTTATGACGATGAGAAAATCGTAGACTCCACGCTAGAGGTTCTTACAGAACTCGAAGGATTTGGTCATTCTGTAATGGTGGTACTAGGATGAGACATTTTTTTGGAATTCCTGATGAGGAATTTATACGCGGTGACGTGCCGATGACGAAATGCGAGATTCGCAAAGCCGTTATGAATGAGGCACGTATCGAAGAAGATAGCATCGTTCTTGATGTGGGGGCTGGTACGGGTTCGATTTCTATTGAAGCTGCCTTAGCGGCACCTAAAGGTCATGTATATGCTATTGAACGTTTTGATAAAGGCATTGAGTTGATTCATGAAAATATGAAGAAATTCAATGTAAATAATATGACTGTTATAAAATCCAAAGCTCCGGAGGGTATGGAAGATTTACCTGAGCTTGATGCGGTTATTATCGGCGGCAGTGCTGGCGGTATGACTGGCATTATGGATGAAGCACAACGGTTGTTAAAGGTAGGCGGTCGCCTTGTTGTAACGGCGGTAACGATGGAAACGGGCTATACCATTTTAAAAGAGTTGAAAGGTCGTCCTTTCACATACGAAGGATACCAAATGTCCATTAGCCGCTATCGTAAGGCTGGTCCATATCATTTGTTGGACCCATTGAGTCCAATTTTTATTGTATCTGCAACGCGTATCGCAGAAGGAGAGTAATATGGTTGACGTACATATCATAGGCGCAGGCCCTGGGGATCCAGAGCTTATTACGCGAAAAGGCTATCGTTTAGTACAAGAGGCCGACGTTGTCATCTATGCGGGTTCCTTGGTAAACCCTGCTATTTTAGAGGCTTGTAAACCAGGTTGTGAAATTCATAACAGTGCCACTATGAACCTTGATGAGGTATTGGCTGTTATGAAAGCTGCCGTAGCAGACGGCAAAAAGGTTGTTCGTTTGCACACCGGTGACCCCGCTATTTATGGTGCTATTCAAGAACAAATGGATGCCTTGGCTGGCATGGGTATTACCTATGAAGTGGTACCTGGCGTAAGTTCGTTCCTTGCTACTGCAGCAGCATTAAAACAAGAGTATACATTGCCAAATGTATCTCAAACCGTAATTATTACGCGCATGGAAGGCCGTACACCAATGCCTCCAAAGGAAAAATTGCGCATGTTGGCGGCTCATGAAGCGACCATGTGTATCTTCCTTAGCGTTCAAATGCTAGATAAGGTAGTAGCTGAACTTATCGAAGGCGGTTATGATAAAACAACACCTGTAGCTATCGTAGTGAAAGCGTCTTGGCCAGACCAACGCATTATCCGCGGTACATTGGAAACCATTGCGGATATCGTAGCTGAAGAAGGCGTATTACGTCAAGCTATGATTGTTGTTAGTCATGTACTAGACAGCGAATACGAATTATCTAAGCTTTACGATAAGGGCTTTGCCCATATGTATCGTAGTGCTAAGGACTAGTGTGATGAAAGAACTAGAATCTGATTCACCTATGACAGGAGCAAAGAAGAATAGGACAGCTATTCTTTCTGTGTCTGAACGCGGTGCTAGGCTGGGGCAACGCATCAAATCTTTGGTGGCCCCTCATGCGGATTGTTATGAAAAGGAAAACCGTCCCTCTGGTGGTGAGGCTATCTATTTTGATTCTCTCAAACATCACATAGGGCAGATTTTTAAGGATTATGACCAAGTGTTATGCATTATGGCACTGGGTATCGTAGTGCGCATGATTGCACCGTATATTGAACATAAATCTAAGGATCCTGCCATCGTTGTAATGGATGAGGCAGGTCATCATGTTATCAGTTTGTTATCTGGTCACCTTGGGGGCGCCAACGAATGGACGCAGTCCATTTCGCTGGCCATCGATGCGGACCCAGTTATTACAACGGCGACGGATGTTAATGGATTGCCAGCGCCTGACGTGTTAGCGCGCCACGAGCATCTGTTGGTCGACGATTTTCACACATTAGTGGATGTTAATTCCGCTGTTGTGGCTGGTGAAAGCGTCAACTACTACATCGATGAAACCTTAGTCGATGCTAATCGGTTACGCGATGCTGCTGCATTACATATCGGTACGCATGGCACGGTTCAGGTGGTAGATGTATTTACATTGCCTGAGACTGATGGTGTTCGTCGTGTAGTTATAACAGATAAGGTGATTACTGAGTATCCAGAGCAACTCATCTTACGCCCTCGTACGTATACGATGGGGATTGGTTGTCGCCGAGATACGCCAAAGGAGCTCATACTGGATGCCATTACACAATCTCTACAGACGCATAAGCTTTCACCAAAAAGCATCGTCACAGCTGCATCGGTTATCGTGAAACAAGATGAAGTGGGCCTATTAGAGGCCGTAAACGAATTAGGGTGGTCTATCCATTTCTACACACAAGAAGAGATAGCACCTGTTATAGAAGAACAGGATTTAAAAGAATCCACATTTGTAAAAGGAACAATAGGAGTAGGAAACGTATGCGAGACAACAGCATTACTAGCGGCCAAGAGCCAAACATTAATACAGCACAAAACGGTGTATCCCAAAACAACGGTAGCCATTGCACAGGTAACATCAAAGTAATCGGCATTGGACCTGGGGACGCTGAATTTATGACACCACAAGCACGGGAAGCCATTTTAGCGGCAGATCGTGTAGTCGGTTATTTAACATATCTTGATTTGATTAAAGACCTTATCGCAGGTAAACAAACGGTAGGTACAGCGATGATGCAAGAAGTGGATCGTTGTCAACAAGCCGTTGATTTGGCTGTAGAAGGTCATCAAGTAGTCGTAGTATCCTCTGGTGACTCCGGCGTGTACGGCATGGCTGGCCTTGTATTGGAATTGGCTAATAAAGTATCAGCAGACAAACGCCCTTCCGTGGATATTGTTCCAGGTCTTAGTGCTGTCAACGTAGCAGCATCTGTATTGGGTGCACCTTTGATGCATGACTTTGCCGTTATTTCCCTTAGCGATTTGATGACACCTTGGGATTTAATTAAAAAACGTGCTGACCTTTGTGCACAAGGGGATATGGTTATTTCCTTATATAACCCACGCAGTAAAAAACGCGTAACTCATTTAGATGAAGTACGTGAAATCGTTCTAAAATACCGCGACCCTAAAACACCTGTAGGCATCGTGCAAAAAGCAGGTCGTCCAGGTCAACATATGGTAATTTCTGATCTAGAAAACTTCACAAAAGAAGAAGTAGATATGCAAACACTTGTTATCATTGGTAACAGCCAAACTTATGTTGAAAATGGTCGTATGATTACACCTCGAGGCTATAAATTATGATTTGGGTCATTGCTGGTACCTTGGATGGTCGAACCTTAGCGGTAGATATCCAAGAACGAACCGGTGAAGAGGTTCTCGTGACAGTAGTGAGCCAATATGGGGCGGAATTGGCAGCTCATGAAGGCATTACAGTTCATACAGGACGCCTCGATCAAGAGGCTATGCAACAGTTGATTAAGGAGCATAATGTGCGCCTACTCATTGATGCAAGCCATCCGTATGCGGCTATTGTGACTGCAACGGCACAAGATGCAGCTAAGGCGGTGGGCATTCCTTTTGTTCGGTTTGAACGAAAAGAGGTACCATTGCCAGACTATGATAAGTTGCATATCGTCGTGGATGAAACAGAAGCAGCTGATTTAGCTGGCAAGCTGGCTAAGGAAAATAACAATCATGTATATTTGACTACTGGTAGTAAGACGATGCACATCTTTGCTAAGTCTGAGGCCTTACAAGACTGTGAAGTGTGGACACGTATTTTGCCAACTGCTGAGGTGTTGCAAATGATGGAAGACCTCAATGTGAGTCCTAAGCGTATCGTTGCCGTACAAGGTCCATTTTCTTACGATATGAACCGTATTATGTTCCACGATACAAAGGCGAGCGTTGTGGTTATGAAAAACTCTGGCCTCGTAGGTGGTGCTGATACGAAATTACAGGCTGCCATCGACCTTGGCATCCACGTTATTGTTATCGATCGTCCACGGGTGAAACTCGAATGCCCTGTGGTATCATCGAATGATGAATTTTTCAAATTATGGGAGGAAACTAATGGATTACGTTAAAAATCCTAAAGCTATTGAAGATAAAAGTATGGAAATCATTTACGATTATGTAAAGGATTTAGGTTTAACTGATGATGAAGTACGCGTTGTATCTCGTACAGTTCACGCATCTGGTGACGTTGAATATGCTCAACTCGTAAAAATGAGCCCTGACGCTGTTCAAAAAGGTATAGAAGCATTAGACAATGGTGCAGATATTTACACTGACGTAGAAATGGTTCGCACAGGTATTTCTAAACCGGCTCTTAAACTTCGTGGTAATGAAGTACATTGCTTAATCAAAGATGAAAACGTAGCTAAAATGGCTAAAGAATTGGGTGTAACTCGTTCCATCGCTGCTATGCGCACATTTGGCAAACAATTAGAAGGCCAAATCGTTGCTATCGGTAATGCACCAACTGCATTGTACGAAGTATTGCGTTTAGCTCTTGAAGAAGGTATTAAACCAGCTCTTATCATCGGTATTCCTGTAGGCTTTGTTGGCGCTGCTGAATCCAAAGATTATTTGATGGAAGTATCCCCAGTTCCTTATATCACTGTAAAAGGTAACAAAGGTGGTAGCCCAATTGCAGCATCCGTATGTAATGCATTGCTTTACACAGACGTAAAACGCAACGATATGCTCTTCGTAGAAGGCAAAGAATCTAAATAATAGTTAACCCGAATCGTTGCTTATTGGGGGCGATTCGGGTTTTACTATATCTATTATGAGGTTTATATGTATAATACGGGTGCTGATAGTACCATGTATTGGTGAAAGGAGAGGTTACTGTGGACTCTCTGAATGAACGAAAACTATTTCG
The DNA here is from genome assembly GCF_000524355.1 of Veillonella sp. ICM51a. Taxonomy (NCBI): domain Bacteria; kingdom Bacillati; phylum Bacillota; class Negativicutes; order Veillonellales; family Veillonellaceae; genus Veillonella; species Veillonella sp. ICM51a. The sequence continues at coordinate 22,297 of NZ_JAPX01000034.1, read as the reverse complement.
TATATCAGTTATTATTGTCTTGGTTATTGCTGTCATAGCTAGCATGATTATCTCACTGATTTGGGGCTCCACACCGGTGTCACTATCGGAGATTTGGCACACATTGTGGGCTAGTGATCTAACAGATACAGCATCGCAAATCATTTGGAATATTAGGTTGCCTCGTAATATTGTTGCCGCATTGGTAGGTGCTTGTTTAGCCGTATCGGGTGCCATTTTACAGGCGGTTATGAAGAACCCTTTGGCAGATCCTCAAATCGTTGGTGTTTCCTCCGGTGCTGGACTTGCCGGTGTTATTATATTTATTCTTTTCCCTGGCTATGATCATATTGTGCCTCTCGTCGCCTTTATAGGTGCTATGGCTGCGGCGTTGATGGTATATGCTCTTGCTTGGAAGAATGGTGTACGCCCAAGCCGTATCATCTTGGCTGGTGTTGCGGTGGCTGCTTTTTTAGGCTCTGGTATTTCTGCACTACTTGTATTCTATGGAGATCGTGTGCAAGGAGCCTTACTTTGGATGGTAGGGGGCTTGGCTGCACGCAGTTGGCCACAAGTAGAGGTTTTGTTCCCATACGCGTTAGTCGGTCTTATTTTTGCCTGTTTAGGTGCCAAACGTCTTACTATTTTAAGTTTAGGTGATGAAACAGCAAAGGGGCTAGGCCTTAAGGTAGAACAAACGCGGTTTATTATGACTGCTGTTGCGGCTCTATTAGCAGCAGGTGCCGTTAGTATTGCGGGTTTAATCGGTTTCGTAGGCCTCGTTATACCGCATATGTTACGACTTATCATCGGTAATGATTATGCGTATTTACTCCCCGGCTCTGCATTATTAGGGGCACTCGTCCTCGTTGTTAGTGATACGGTAGGGCGTGTTATGTGGAGTCCAATTGAGGTACCGGTTGGCATTATCATGGCATTCTTTGGGGCGCCATTCTTCTTATATCTATTGAGGAGGGATAACTAATGAATACGGCTATTAATGTAAATCAGTTATCCGTCACTCTCGGAAATCGTCATATTTTACATGATATTAATGTATCTGTCCCTACTGGTAAAATAACGACTTTAATCGGGCCTAATGGTTGTGGTAAAAGTACACTCTTACGGTCTATGATTGGCTATATTCATAGTCCACGTGAATGTGTGACTATTTTAGGTAAACCATTACAGTCGTATTCACAAAATGAATTGGCACGTCAAATGGCGTTTCTGCCACAGGTGCCTAATATGCCAAAGGATATGACCGTAGAAGAATTGGTATATTGTGGACGCTATCCATACCAAATGTGGTGGAAGAATACGGCCAAAGAGGACCGAGAAATCGTTGACTATGCATTAGGTATTACAAAAACGAATCATTTACGGAATCAATTAATTCCATCCTTATCTGGTGGTGAACGGCAACGGGTATGGATTGCTATGGCGTTAGCACAACAACCAAAATTATTAGTGTTAGACGAACCAACAACATACTTAGATATTAACCATCAACTAGAAATCATGGAATTGTTAAAACGATTAAACGATGAACAAGGGTTAACCGTATTGATGGTACTCCATGAATTGACGCAAGCCGTACAATATTCTCATTATATGGCTATTATAAAAGATGGTCATTTAGTGACAGCTGGAGACACGAAAGAAATCGTATCGGATGAACTATTTAGAGATGTATTTTCCGTAGATGTACAAATCGATACCTTTGATGATAAACAATATGTACGTGTAAAAGGTTTAGTTGAGTAGATAGCTAGACTAATAGTGAAAGAGGGCATTCCCGAAATGGGGAATGCCCTCTTTAGTATGTTAGGATATGTTAAAATGTAACATCAATGCCATATGCTTCTTTCACTAAACGAGCCATAGCCTCAGGTGTTTGTAGACCTGGGTTAAGTAGGAATAGTTTAGATGGTAAGTAGATGACACGGTTGTTTTGTACAGCCTTAAGATTAGCCCATGCAGGATTATCTGTCATAGCTTTCTTCATGGCCTTTGTAATTTCTTCTTCTTTACCCATGGTAACGACGAAGATAATATCAGGGTTATCAGCAGTTAATGTTTCAAGAGAATACGGTACCGTTTTATCTTTGGTTGTACCATCTAGGTGAGATGTTACAACATTTGTCATACCTAATTCTTTGACCATAGATGCAGTTACCGCTTCGTCGGTTTCAGCTGTCACACCTTTACCGGTAGCACGCAATACGGCAACACGTGCAGGTTGTTGATTTTTAATGGCATCCTTTACCTTTTGAATGTTGCTTTCATAGGTGGCAATAACGGATTTAGCCTTATCTTGATGGTTTGTTAACTCTCCAAGGAATGTTAGCATTGGCACATTATCCTTGATACCATCGTAATTGAAAAGTACGGCTGTAATATTGTTAGATTGTAATTGGGATTCATATTTTTTATGTTGGTTTTCCAAACCCAATACCACATCTGGTTTTAAACCTAACAATTGTTCCATATTGATGTTAGCCGTTTGACCTAATGCAGGTAATGCTTCTAATTCTGGCGCTAGTTTATCTGTTGTGCTAGCTCGGGAAATTGCCTTGCCATCTACTGCGTATAGCATGGACAATACAGAATTTGAAAGAACGGCGATGCGTTGTGGATCCTTTGGTACAGTGTAGGTTTCACCATTAAAGGTAAGTTCCTTCGTAGTAGCAGAAGAGCTGGATGTGGATTTACCACACCCAGCTATTGCTAGTACAACCATGACCAAAGCAAGACTACAGAGTAGTAGTTTTTTCATGATGTACTCCTATGTATGTTATATAACGATACTAGTTAAATTGTAGATTGATTATTTATGTAATGCGTCCCAAGATTCGTTAGCACGTTCAACGAATAATTTACGGATGTTAGGATTTTCACCTAAGCCATGGATGTAAGTGTCAACTTTGAAGCCTTCTTTTTCAAGGATGGATTTATGGGAATCCGGTTCATTACCAGCCATGTCATTGTTAGCATGGTCGCCTGCAACCATCATGAATGGCATCAATGTAACATGTTTAATACCATGTAATTTCAATTGAGGGATAACTTGTTCAAGATTTGGAGTACCTTCTACAGTGTAAATAAATACATTTTTCATACCAAGAGTATGGATACGGTCTTGAATTACAGAATAGTAAGCATTGGAAGGATCTGGAGTACCATGAGCCATGATAAGAAGACCGTCTTCTTTGCCTAATTTAGGGAATTGAGATTGAACAGCTTTTAATGTTTCAATAACTTGGTCAGTTTGGTTTTCTTGACCCATCCAGTACATAAGAGATGTACCAAGTGTCATTTTTTTGAAATTATCTTTGTACAAATTATATACTGCTGCATCGTAGTTGTATTCCATACCAGGAATTACATCAAGGGATGCTAATGCAACGCGAGTGTAACCGTCTTTTTTAAGTTCAGCCAATGCTTCTTCAGGAGTTGGGTAAGTAATACCTTCTTTTTGTTGGATACGATCACGAATAATATGGCTTGTGAAAGCTGTAATTACTTTTGTGTTTGGATGAGCTGCTTTAATAGCATCTACAGTTGCATCAATTGTTTTAGCACGAGTATCTTTGAAAGTTGTACCAAAGCTCATAACAACCATAGCATCTTTGTTTGGCAAGTTTTGTAAAGCTTCAGTATTGTGTGTACGAACACCGATTGCAGAAGCTTCTTTTAATGCTGGAGTAGGGTCTTTTACTTCAGGATTTAATTGGTATGCAGCGTGACCAAGCACAGGAGCACCAAATGTCAATGCGAAAGCCGCTAATGCAGCAGAAACTGTTAATGCACGTTTTTTTACACTAAACATAAGTGAATCACCTCATTAAACAACATCATCTGACTATGCAGACATAACTATATTATCTATAATCAATCGTAGCAACCTAGAGTATATATGTCAATAAACCCCATACCTGTACACGTATAAATAATACGACCGTTTTTTATAAAAAATCATAATAAATGAGGAATAATCTTATGTTTTATAAAAATATTCTTATTGGTTATGATGGTATAATTATAAGTAATTCGATATTTATGATAGGATTTATCATTTTGTTTTGTTAAAATGATTAATTGTATAAGATGTTAATTATATTTATAGCGACATATAGATTTGTGGTTGCTATAAACTCTTAACAAATATATATTTTGTAATAGATTGGCGTTTACTTGAGATTAATTAAGTGTTTATAGAAAGTGTCTTATATAGAATGAGTAAGCATATAAACATAGATAATGAAATAAGATTGTTTAAAGATAATATAGAATCTTTGCGAATAACCAATATTTTTAAAAATAGACGCATAAACATAACAACTGCGTTAATTTACTATACAACCATAATTTATATATATTTACTTACGTTGAGTGTAGTTTTTTTTATTAATCCAATGCCGTATGAGTATTTTTTTTATGGAGTAGAGATGACTACCAATATATTATTTTTAATAGTATTGGGGTATCGATGTCAGGATTATGGTATTCATAGATATGTAGGTATTATATTTGTTATTATGGTTAGTTCCTTAATTACAATCTGGCAGGGAGGAAGCTTTTTTGTTAGTCCCGATAACTTTATAATATCTATAACTAAATCAGGAGCAAGTTCTATACTTAATCTAAATAAATCATATTTTTTTATGATTATGAATAGAATTATATTATTATTTTTATTAATTCCTGGAAATAAGATAAATCGTTATGGAGAACAACCAAAGTCTGGATTTTGGGATGGGACACAGTTGGTTGTTGATCCGTTGAACATATCGATTATTAAAAGTAAGTTTCACAAGTTTTGGCTCGATTTAATTCGTAGAAATGATGAGGATAAGGGAAGAAGTAATAAGCCATCGACAAAAGCTGAATTGGAATTTATGGATGTCTTACATAATGTATTTATAAAGAATGTATTCAATTTTACTGGTCGTTCTTCTAGAGATGAATTGTTACTTTTCACAGTTTTGTTTTCTATTTTATCTATGGTATTGAGTTATTTTGTACCATTTACTCCTAAAATTATGGGACAAAATAGTATAGTGATAGTAAATGAATTGATAGTTGCTATTTTGTGTATTCCTTTTTTTAGTTTACTTGTTCGAAGACTTCATGATAGTGGTAATAGTGGTCTTTGGATTTTCTTCCTTATAGTGCCTGTTGTGAACATATATGTTTTTTATCTAATTTTTGTGAAGCCATCTGTTTAAAAGAGGTGAGTCCATGCAAGGAATACATAATAAAATAGCTTTTTTGTTGATTAAATAATTTTATGTAAGAGAGAATATGAATGGAACAAGGACAAATAATAATCATCTTCATAATTTTTAATTACCTCATGATTAAATATCGAAATAGTAATAACATAAAACTTGTGGCCTTAGTAGGAAATTATTTGCTCTTAAGTATTGCATTGTCTGCGTATTTTGGTATTAGTGATATTATTACACCTATTAATTCCGTATTGGTTAGTATACTGGCAATCTTAGGAATATATAATTTATACCGCAAAAATAAGCGTGGCCTTTTATCTCCAATAGAAAAAAGAATGCTCTATGTAATTTATTCTTTTATAATATTGATCTTAACATCAGTGGTCATCGTTGTTTTGTTTTTATTATTTGGAGAGCATTTGATTTGAGTGATAATATTTCTCATTGACTTTCATACGACAATCCTGTATGATTAGTACATAGTAGTTGATAATAATTTTCATTTATGAAAATTGTTTCATATATATGGGTATATGGAGGTCACATATGAAAGGTATAATCATTGCATCCTTTGGATCAATTTATAAAGAAGCGGTGGAAACATCCATTGGCACTATAGAGTCTAAAGTTCGTTCCTTATACAGAGATGTAGAGGTACGACGTGTATTTTTGTCTGATGCATTAGTGGAAAAGTGGAATGAAAAATATGATGATACGATTGCTTCTTTCACCGACGTCATGCAAGAATTTAGTCGCAAGGGAATTGATGAGGTATATATTCAACCGATTACTCTCGTAGCGGATCAATGCTATCAACAAATGCGTAAGCAAGCACTTAAGTTCTTACATAGCAGTGAATATAATTTCTCTCAAGTTAATATCGGTAAACCCTTATTAACATCGTTAGGTGTTAAAAATTACGCTGATGATTATGAAGCTACATTAGATGGCATCATGCGTCATATTAATACTAAATCTCTTAATAAATCCGTTTTATTGATGGCAAATGGTCAAAATCAATTAGAATTTTCTACATTACAATTGAAAGCTATGTATGGTTCTGCTTCTAATGTAGTAGTATTTACTACAAATGGTTTCCCTACATTTAAGCAGGCCTTAACATTGGTAGATAGAATGGGTCATAAAGATGTACTCGTTGTACCATTGGCTTTGATTGGTTCCACTCATTTAATGGATTACCTTGGCGGTGATCGTTCCGATTCTATTTATGCACTTTTAACAGAACAAGGGTACAATGTAGATATCTGGAATGAAGGCCTTGGTGAAAACCCATATGTACAAGATTTATTCTTGAAACATTTAGGTCAAGCGATTCGTATGTCTGATAGAAAACGTAGCTCTCAACGCGAATCATATCAAACTGTTATTCGACCTTCCCGTATAGAAGCACAAGGAATGATTTCTTAATTACTTCTGGTAAAGTTGTATATAAACTCTCTCATAAATACACACTATCTTCAAAAAGCATCCACCTTTAGGGGCGGATGCTTTTTGTTATCCATCTATATGGGTATGAAAGTTAATTATAATATTATCTTTATACGGGGTATGGTATCCAACTATAGTAATGCGTGTGGTATGATGAATAGTGAATTATATTTGATAAGGAGACCGTTATGAAACAAGCTATATTAGTAGTGGCCTTTGGCTCAACAGTTGATTCCGCTCGTGAACATCAAATTGATGCTGTTGTAAACCGTATTAAAGAGAAATATACAGATTATGAAGTGCGTTTAGCCTTTTCATCGCGTATCATTGTAAAACGTTTACGAGACCGTGGTATTGAAATTCCTACAGAGCAAGGCGCATTAGATGCTCTCATTGGTGAAGGATATACAGATATTTATGTACAACCATTGCACTTCACTGGTGGTGAAGAATTTGATAAGTTGAAACATAATATTTTAAATCACGAACGGGCACAAGAACTGAATACATTGCGAGTAGGCAGACCATTGGTATACTATATGGGCCAAGAAGAACACCCGAATGATTATCAAATTTTAATCGACACATTTGTTACATCCTTATCCGTCAGCGATGAAGATGGTTTATTATTAGTTGGTCATGGTGGTTTAGGCTCTGGTAATTCTGCATATGGTTATTTGCAATATCAATTGATTCGCAGTGGCCTTAATCATGTTCGTGTAGCCACTTTGGAAAATGCTCCTTATGTAGAGGATGTGGCCGTACCTTGGGAATGGCTTGATGGTAAGAAACCTAATAAGGTTTATGTGCACCCATTGCTCCTCGTACTTGGCGATCATGCGCTTAATGATTTATTTGGCGATGAAGAGGATAGTGTAGTCAATGTATTGAAAGAGGCTGGTTATGAAGTAGAAGAAATGCATCATGCCCTCGGTGAATACACAGAAATTCAAGATATCTATTGCCAGCATATTCAAGATTGTATCGATGATATATACGGTAAGCGCAGCAGTCATCGACCAGCGATTCCGAATGTGAAATAAGAGTAGACTTTCACAAACATTTTGAATATATTTAATAAATTAGGTATAATAGTAATGTTAATCATATTGAAATATAGAATAGGAGAATCATCATGAAAGGTAAATTATATGGCATAGGTGTTGGTCCTGGGGACTCTGAATTAATGACTGTGAAAGCTGCGCGTATTGTAGGCGAAGCAGACGTTATCATTACACCTAAAACAGAAAAGAAAGATGGTTCTGTAGCCCTTAATATTGCAAAACCATACATTCAAGAACATACTGAAATCGTTCCAGTTGTATTCCCAATGGTGCTCGATGATGCTACACAACAAGAAGGTTGGGAAGAGGCTAAGCGCGTTATCGTATCTTATTTAGAACAAGGTAAAAATGTTGTTTTCTTAACACTTGGCGATCCAATGTTCTATAGTACATATATGTACGTATATCGTTTGATTGAAAATACAGGCTTTGAAATTGAAACAATTCCTGGTATCACTGCATTCTGTGCCATTGGTTCCCATCTTGGCTATCCAATCGTAGAAAAAGAAGAGGTTTTGGCTATCGTTCCAGCCACTGCACCTAAGGAAAAAATTGATGCTGTTATGGCTGTTGCCGATGATGCAGTTATCATGAAGGTGTATAAAAACTTTGATGAAGTGCAAGAAGTATTGTTGAAACACAATATGGCTGACGACGCGGTTATGATTTCTCGCGTTGGCTTGCCTGATGAACAAGTTTTCGTAGGTCTTGATAATATGCCTAAGGACAAGAAATTAAACTATTTGTCCACAATTTTGGCAAAACGTAAAGATCGTTAATTGACTATACTCTGATGTCTGAATGCTTTTAGTGAAAGCCGTATAGATAGTATTAATAAGAGGTAATACATATGAATACTGTACCCATTCCACGTGTTGTTATAGCTGGTACCAATTCCGGTGTCGGCAAAACGACTATTGTTGCGGGCCTTCTCGCAGCGTATCGAGCAAGTGGCCATGGGGTGCAATCCTTTAAAGTGGGCCCGGATTATATCGATCCGGGCTTTCATAAAATTGCATCGGGCCGTGAAAGTTATAATTTAGATTCTTGGTTAGTTCCACCGGATACATTGCCAACATTTTTTGCATCCATGGCGGGCGATGCAGATCTGGCCATTATTGAAGGCGTTATGGGGCTCTATGATGGTGGCCGAGAGGGTGTGAGCAGTACGGCTCAAATTGCTAAGCAATTAGGTGCTCCTGTTGTGCTCGTTATCGATTGTAAGGCCATGGGTGAAAGCGCGGCGGCCATTGCCATGGGCTTTAGAGAGTATGATAAGGATGTGGATTTTAAAGGCGTCATTTTAAATCGCTTAGGTTCCGATAATCATGAACGCATGGTCCGTGAAGGTATGGAAAAAATTGGCGTTCCTGTTATTGGTGCTATACGCCGTGATGACCGCATGCATTCTCCTGAGCGTCATCTTGGTTTGACACCAGTTACAGAAGTTGACCCTACAGAGGCAATTGCAACGATTCAGCATGCCGTGGAATCTATGGTAGATTTAGAGGCACTCTATAAGGTAGCGGCTAGTGCAGCACCTATGCCGGCACCGATTGATATAACCAAGGGTGTTACTAAACGAACAAAAATTGGCGTTGCTTATGATGAAGCCTTTTCGTTCTACTATCCAGCCAGCTTATCTGCCCTTGAAGCTCAAGGCGCTGAGCTAGTTTACTTTAGCCCTTTAAATGATAGCGCTATTCCTGATGTAGATGGCCTCGTATTTGGCGGTGGTTTCCCTGAAATGTTCTTGCAGGCTTTATCTGAAAATACGGCCATGAAGGAATCAATCCGTAAAGCTAATCAATGTAGTATGCCTATCTATGCTGAATGTGGTGGCCTTATGTACCTTTGTGAACATATTCACGATTTTGATGGTAATGTGTTTGATACAGTTGGTGTTGTGCCTGCCAATTGTGTAATGCAACAAAAACTGCAAAAGGTAGGATATGTAACGGCAACGGCTAAACGCAATACATTACTTGGCAATACAGGAACAGCTTTGCATGGTCATGAATTCCATTTCTCCACCATGGAACCAACCATTGAAGATTTCCCTTGGGCCTTTCACTTAGAAGGGGGCCGCAAACCGCAGTCCTATGATGGTGGGTATGCTACCGATAATGTGTTGGCATCCTATCTACATCTTAACTTTGCTGGTTCTCTTGAAGGGGCTAAGCATTTTGTAGATATGTGTGAAGCCTTTGGTCATACTAAATAAATCTATTATATTAGTATTTAATTGTTATATTAACTATAGATGCAGCCCTACATAGTGTGACATAGATAATAGGAGTATAGAAATGAGCGAACGTGGTTTAATTCTCGTAAATACAGGTAATGGTAAAGGAAAGACAACAGCCGCTTTAGGTGTTGTTTTACGCGCCGTAGGACAAGGCTTGAAAGTTTTGATTCTACAATTCATCAAAAGCGGTCATGGATACGGTGAACTAGAAGGCCTAAAAAAACTAGGTGATGCGGTTACCATTAAATCCATGGGTAAAGGATTTATCTACTACAACCGAGATAAAGTTACTGTAGAAGAACTAGAAAAACACAAAGCAGCAGCTCAAGAAGCGTGGAAAACACTAGTAGAAGAAGTCAACTCCGACAAATGGGATCTCATCGTTATGGACGAAATCAACAATGCTATTAACTATGAACTCATCGATGTTAACTCCGTTGTAGATATGCTTAAACAAAAACCAGAGCGACTACATGTTATCCTAACAGGTCGCTATGCAAAACCTGAAATCATTGACATCGCTGATACAGTGACCGAAATGAACGTAGTAAAACACGCTTACGAAAAAGGCATAAAAGCAGCAAGAGGAATCGAGTTTTAAATATAGAAAATTTTCGAAAAAGTCCTTGCCTAAACTATATCGAAAATGTATAATATAGTCATAGGCACAAGGTGCTAATATTCTTAGACATTAAGTATGTATATAACTATAACCAGGAGGTTAACTATGGCTGTACATGATTACATTAAATCTGGCGATTTCGCTACTGAAAAACACGTTCCTGTTATCGAAGCTGCTGATAAAGTAAAAGCAGGTGAAGCATTCGACGTAAAATTATCTGTTGGTAAAGACATTGCTCATCCAAACACTGTAGAACATCACATTGAATGGATTAAATTGTACTTCGTAGCTGAAGGTACTCAATTGCCTTATGAAGTTGGTGAATTATCCTTCAACGTACATGGTGACGGTGCAACAGCAAACGAAGGTCCTGTACATGCAGTTTCCGCAGGTACATTGGCAGTATCCTTGAATAAATCTGGTAAATTGATTGCTGTATCTTACTGCAACATCCATGGTTTATGGGAATCTGAAAAAGCTATCGTAGTTGAATAATAAATTGTATTTGACTGTAAAAGGTCAGCCTTAGGGCTGGCCTTTTTTGTATGGAGCGTATGACAAGTTACGAACATTAACGATTGATTATAAATACAATGTATGTCCGCTATAAAAAGAATTTTGTTCTTTTATAGTGGAAAAATACCTGTATATCCCTTTACAGTGCGGTTTGTTTTGTGGTAAAGTATATGCATGTTATTTTTTAGTACAATGATAAATGAGGGATAATAGTGGCATTAATCGTCAAAAAGTTTGGTGGCAGTTCTGTTGCAACACCTGAAAAAATATTTAATATCGTTGATCGTGTCCTTCATGAAAAGAAAGAGGACGATCGCATTGTAATAGTTGTATCCGCTATGGGGGATACAACAGATGACTTGGTATCTTTGGCAAAACAAGTAACATCTAAACCATATGGTCGTGAAATGGACCGCTTGTTGTCTACTGGCGAACAAGTAACGATTGCATTGATGGCTATGGCGTTTAATGAACGCGGTCAAAAGGCTGTTTCTTTAACTGGTGATCAAGCAGGTATTACAAGTAGTGATAACTTTAATAAAGGTCGTATTTTAGGTGTAGATCCTAATCGTGTATTCGAAGCATTGGATGCAGGCAATATTGTTGTTGTTGCTGGTTTCCAAGGTATTACCGAATACGGTGACATGGTAACATTAGGCCGTGGTGGTTCTGATACAACAGCGGTTGCTTTAGCAGGCGCTATGAAAGCCGATGTATGTGAAATCTTTACAGATGTAGAAGGTGTATACTCTACTGACCCTCGCGTAGCAAAGGAAGCTTTTAAACTAGAAGAAGTTACGTATGGCGAAATGCTTGAAATGGCACGTTTAGGTGCAGGCGTAATGCAACCGCGTGCTGTTGAAATGGGTTTCCGTTATGGTGTACCAATTCATGTTCGTTCTACATTCAGTAATAATACAGGCACAATTATTCGGGAGGATTATACTGTGGAATCTAATAAACACGTAATTACAGGCGTAGCCGATGATACAAATACAGCAAAAGTAGCTCTTGTGGGCGTTGAAAATAAACCTGGTATTGCAGCAAAAGTATTCAAAGCATTAGCAGAAAAAAATGTTGATGTGGATATGATTGTTCAATCTATTCGTTCCGTAGGTGAACCTAAAACTGACCTTATCTTTACAATTGCTCTTGATGATGTGGTATTGGCACGTGAAGTGTTGAAAGAATTACAACAAACTGTTGATATCGAAGCTGTTAATATTGATGAAAATATGGCAAAAGTATCTATCATTGGCGCTGGTATGTTGGGTCAACCTGGCGTAGCTGCTCAAATGTTTGATATCCTTAGTAAAGAAGGCATCAATATTGAAATCATCAGTACTTCTGAAATCAGTATTTCTTGCTTGGTTGCACAAAACCGCGTAAAAGATGCAGTTCGTGTTATTCATAATGGTCTTTTGTTAAACGAACGAGGCTAACATACATGATGGATAGTCTACGCACATTTATGGATGAAATGCTCGATGATCAAGGGCGTAAGGAAGGTTTTATTAGCGATTTATTAGCGAATTTAAAAACACAACCTATTCCCACATTAGAGCAAGCACAGACAGGCTATACAACAGTGAGCAATTTACATGGTATATTTTATAATTATGATGCGTCAGAGGTGACCATATCTTATAAAGTAGTACCAGATATGTATGCTCCCTATACAATGAGTTTTCGCCAATTTGAGGTTGTTCTCGAAGGGCTTTTGACAAGTCGACGCAATCAAAAGTGGCAAATCAAACAAGATAAATAATAAAATCAGGACACTCCTATAAGGGTGTCCTAATTTATTTTGTTATTATATGCAACATTCATATCTCATAAATAAGAATAAGTTATAGATAATCTTTGTAATTTGATAATAATTCTTGAAAATTCGTGTAAATCTTCGTAATGTGGTATAATAGATAGTCAATAATAGATTAAGATTTTACATATATATATACATTATAAACAAATTAGAAAGAAGGGTATCTATGGAACTGAATAAAATATATTCTGGTTTTCGCCTTGATCGCATAGAACGTATTGATGAAATCAATGGTACAGCCTATGAAATGAAACATGAAAAATCTGGTGCTCGTCTTATTTATATTGACTCACCAGACACTAATAAAGTATTTAATATTGCCTTTAGAACGACTCCTCAAGATAGCACAGGTGTCGCTCATATCATGGAGCACTCCGTGCTTTGTGGTTCTCGTAAATTTCCATTAAAAGAACCATTTGTAGAACTTGTAAAAGGTTCTTTGAATACATTCTTAAATGCTATGACCTATCCGGATAAAACGATGTATCCTGTAGCAAGTAAGAATGACAAGGATTTCCACAATTTAATGGATGTATACCTCGATGCTGTTTTTTATCCACGGGCAGCAAAGGATCCAGAAATTATGATGCAAGAAGGTTGGCATTATGAGCTTGATTCTGTTGATGATGAGTTAACGTATAAGGGCGTTGTATTTAACGAGATGAAAGGGGTTTACTCCTCTCCAGATTCCGTACTAGAACGCGAATTGATGCATTCCTTGTTCCCTGATACAACATATGGTGTTGACTCCGGTGGTAATCCAGATAATATTACGGACTTGACTTACGAAAAATTCAAGAAATTCTACGATGTGTACTATCACCCATCCAACAGCTATATTTTCCTATATGGCACAATGAATATCGAAGAACAATTGCGCTTTATCAACGATGAATATTTGAGCCATTTCGATGCTATTGAAATCGATACTGAGGTGACTGAGCAGGCTCCGTTTAAGGAATGTAAAGTGATTACATATCCTTATAGTGTAGGCTCTGATGAAAGTACGGATAATCGTACGTTACATGCATTCTCCTATGTATTGCCCCATGTAACACCAGAACAAAGCCTTGCTTTTGAGGTATTAACACATGCTTTATTAACATCTCCTGCAGCACCTTTAAAACAAGCATTGGTGAAAGCCGGTATTGGTTCTGATGTATCTGGTTATTACCTAGATAGCATCCGTCAACCAATTTGGGTTGTTCAAGCCAGCGGCTCTAATATGGATAAACAAGGTCAATTACAAGAGATTGTTGAATCTACATTACAACAATTTTGTAAGGATGGTATCGACAAGGAATTATTAGAAGCTTCTCTTAATAGCATTGAGTTTACCCTTCGTGAAAGCGACTTTGGTGGTCGTCCAATCGGTTTAGCTTATATTATCCGCATGATGGACAATTGGTTATACGGTAAGGATCCAATTGAGTTGTTGCATTATGAAGAAGCGTTAGTTAATATTCGCAAAGGCCTTCAAGGTTCTTACTTTGAGGATTTGATTCGTCATTCCTTATTGGATAATCATCATAAGTCTCTCGTATCCTTGTATCCTGAACAAGGATTGCAAGATAAAAAGGATGCAGATGTTAAGGAACAATTAGCAGCTATTAAAGCTTCTATGTCACAAGATGAGCTAGAAGGTATCGTTGAACAAACAAAACGCCTTAAACTTCGTCAAGAGACACCAGATAGTGAAGAAGCGCTAGCTACTATTCCACTTTTAGAATTATCTGATTTGAGTCCAGAAGTGGAAGATGTGGAACGTCGTGAAAGTACGATTGGTCATACAAAACTTCATTTTGTTCCTACTTTCACAAAGGGCATCAACTATGTGGCTTACTATTTTAAGCTAGATTGCCTCACTGAGGACGAATTATTCTATGCAGATATCTTAAGTGATATCATCGGCCGCGTAGATACTTCCAAACGTTCTTATGAAGATTTGGCAAAATTAATCAATCTAAATCTTGGTGGTTTGAGTGCTGATATTACAGGCATTAGTAAAGCAGGACAACGAGATGAATTCGTACCGCTCATGGTTGTACGTAGTAAGGTATTGCATGCTAAATTACCTGAATTGTGTAATATCGTAAATGAAGTTATTCACGATGCTCAATACACCGATGTAACGCGTTTAACAGAACTTGTACAAGAAGGCAAAGCTATTTGGGATAATGAGGCGTTCCGTAGAGGAAACACCATCGTTAGTCAACGCGTAATGGCTAAGGTATCAAAGGTTGGTAAATTCCGCGATGACGGTAACTTAGGGTATTATCAAAAAATCAGCGAATTAGCTACTAATCCTGCAGCATTACCATTATTGCCAGAAAAATTAGCTGATGTAGCTCGCAAAATTTTCCGTTCTAACAATGTAGAAATCATGTTCGTAGGTGAAGAACAAGAATTAGTACCATTTACAGAGTTGATGGAACCATTGCTCAGTACTTGGAATGCAGAGGCATTGCCAAATAATGTATTATCCATAGACCATACAACGAGCAATGAAGGTATTGTCACAGCTGGTAAGGTTCAATATGTGGCACAAGGTGGTAATTTCATCGATCATGGATTTACTCATGTTGGTGCTATGAGCGTATTAGAAACAATCTTGCGTTATGAATACTTATGGATTCGCATTCGTGTACAAGGTGGGGCCTATGGCGCATTTGCTAACTTCTACGACGATGGTAATATGATTTTCTGTAGCTATCGAGATCCAAATCTTGTGGAAACACTTAATGTATATAAAGAGTTACCTGAATACTTACGTCAATTTACATTAACAGATCGAGAAATGCGTAAATATATTATCGGTACTATGAGTGGTCTTGATTTACCAATGACACCAGCATTGCGTGGCCCTCGTGCTATGGGGCTATACTTTAGTGGTGCCAATATTGAAGATAAGGTAGCATTTAGAAAACAAGTCATCGGCTGTAAGCCAGAAGATATCGTAGCTCTTGCAGATGTGGTAGAACCTGTGTTAAAGGATAATCATATTTGCTCTATGGGTAACGAACAAAAAATCAAAGATGCTGGTGTCTTTGATAGCATTATATCCCTTGGCTAATATATAGTTTGTAAACTGAGGCTATCCTCACCATGTGTTAATATAATAATGTATTAATATATAGTATATTATTAGAGTGCATATAAGGAGATACTATTTATGAAAGGACGATTCGCACCTAGCCCAACGGGGTATATCCACCTAGGGAATGTGTGGATCGCCCTTTTGTCGTATATATCGACCCGTAACCAACATGGTACCTATGTGGTACGCATGGAAGATATCGATATGCAGCGCTCTAAGCGTTCTTTTGGCGAAGCCTTGCTAGATGATTTAGAATGGCTTGGCTTTGAATGGGATGAGGGCCCTCGTGTGGGTGGGCCAGAACCATCGTATTGGCAAAGTGAACGGTTGCCAATGTATGATGAGGTCTTACAACAATTAGAGAATACAGGTCTAATCTATCCATGTTTTTGTAATCGTACTCGCTTGCAATCCATTGCTTCTGCACCTCATCGAGGTGAAGTCGTTCATCATTATGATGGACATTGTCGTAGTTTAGATAGTGCCACAGTGAAATTGAAGAGATTAGAAAAAAATCCGTCAATGCGTATTAAGGTGACTGATTCAACTATGGATTTCAACGATATATACCAAGGGCTGCAGCATTTTGTATTGCGCCAAGGTGTTGATGATTTTGTATTGCGCCGTGGGGATGGCATGTATTCCTATAATTTAGCGGTCGTACTAGATGATATAGCAATGGGGATTACTGAAATCATTCGGGGGCACGATTTACTGGAAACTACGGCTCAACAAATGTATTTGTACCGCACGTTACATGCTGAGCCTCCTTGCTATGGCCATGCACCGCTGCTCATAGATAACGATGGACATAGGCTTTCAAAACGGCAGAAAAGTATAACTGTAAAAGAATTGAGAGATATGGGGTGGACTGCAGAACGTATTTTGGGAGAATTAGCTGTATTGGCGGGATTGTTACCTCAATGTGATGCACCGAGTATTTCTCTAGCATCATTATTAACATATACAGCGCGAACCGAAGAGTTAGGCTGTGAACATATTGTTTTAAAAAAATCGATATAATATATTGACAGTTTTCGATATTGATATATAATAGTATATAAGAGGTGGTAAGAATGACTATTAAAGATGCGTTAGCTGAAAAAGTTTGGGCTGTAATAGGTGCCACTCATAAAACCGATAAGTTTGGGTATAAGATTTATAAGTGCTTAAAAGAGCATGGATATGAAGTCTATCCGGTTAATCCAAATGTAACGAGTATCGATGGCGATACTTGTTATCCAAGTCTATCTTCGTTGCCAGTTGTTCCTAGCGTTGTTGATTTTGTTGTACCAGAAGCAGCAGGGCTTGCAGCAATTGATGAATGTAAACAATTGGGCATTAAGATGATTTGGTTACAACCAGGTGCGGATAAACCAGCAGTTTTAGCTAAGGCTAAAGAGGTAGGTTTGGATTACATTCAAGATTGTGTATTAGTTCAATTGCCTTAGGAGGAAATAATGAGCGAATTAAAAGAGTTAAAAACAGCAGAATATCAAGATCTTCTTAATCAAGGTGGCGTAACAGTTATTGATTTCTGGGCTCCATGGTGCGGTTACTGTGTACGTATGATGCCAGTTATTGAAGAAATCGCTGGTGAACTAGAAGGTAAAGCAAACTTTGTAAAAGTAAATGCTGATGAAGAACCAAGCTTGGCACGTGATTTACAAGTAGAAGTATTACCTACATTTGTAATTTTGAAAGATGGCGAAGTAGTAGATCGTAAAATTGGTTTCTTACCAAAAGGTGATTTGCAAGGTGCTATCGAATCTAAATTCTAATTAGATTAATAAACGGTAAAATATATAAGGCCTATTAATGTATACATATACATTGATAGGCCTTTTTTATCTGTGTAAATAAAAATACAAGTAAAAATATTAATTAAATATAAAATGAAGAGGAAAATTTATATATCGGAAAAATTTGATAAACAAGGCTTTTTCAAGATTGTTGCCATATAAAACGATGAGTAAAATATGAAGCATAAGTTTAACTTATTAAAAAAACGCTTTAATTTTAAAATATCTTGTGCTAGTATTTAATTAGATATTGTGAATATTTAGTGAAGTATATTCCAGTATTTTCATTTATTTCATCTGTGCGGGGTGAGAGCCGCATAAGTTGGGAGGGAACTTAATATGAATAAGGTATTCAAAGTAGTATGGAGTGCGACTAAGAATGCATATGTAGTAACATCTGAGTTAGCTAAGTCGCATCAAAAAACAGCAACTACAATTGTAGCTGCAATTTTGTTAAGTGCCAGTTTGGGTGGAGGCATTGCTTCTGCATCCACACCTGCAGATTGGTATAGAACTGATCTTATTGGTAGTCAAAAATGGTTAACACCTGGCCAAGGTAGTCAAGCAGTTGAACAACAACCAATTGATTTACATCAACAAGATCAACAAGATCAACAACAATGGCAACAAAGCCAACAAAATCAACAACAAGGTCAACAATGGCAACAACAAGACCAACAACAATGGGGCCAACAATCTCAAAAACAAGGCTCTGGTAAGGTTATTGTTGATTTAACTAATATTAAAAATCAAGTTAACCAAAATACTTACAATATTAGCGTATTGAAAGGTAATGTTAACTGCCTTAATAGTAAATTCTATTGTTTAGCTGATAAGGTATCTAAAAATACATTAGCGATTAATAATCTTAATGTAAAAGTTGATACACTTAATAACAGTGTGAAAAACATTGAAAACAAAGTTACAAATAATGTAACTAAAAATGTTATCAACAAGGTTACTAACAATGTTATTAATCAAGTAAACAATACTGTAAACGCAAAAATTGATGTTAAAATTGAAGAAAATAATAAGAATATTATTAACCAAGTAAATAACAACATCAAAAAAGAAATTCAAAATAATAACACTACTATCATCAATCAAGTAAATCAAAATATTGATGCTAAGATTGAAAATAACAATACAACAATCATTAATAAAGTAGACCAAAATATTGATGCTAAGATTGAAAAGAATAATACGTCTATCATCAATACAGTAAACAAAACTATTAATGAAAGTATTCAAAACAACAATACTGTTATTAATAACAACATTAAAAACGAAATCAATGCTAACAATGTAGAAATCAACAAGACTATTAAGAATGAAATTAATGCTAATAACACTGTTATTAACAATAATATCAAAAATAGCATTGAAGCGAATAATGTTGAAATTAACAAAACAATTGTTAATAAGATTGACGAAAATAATGTAAAAATCAATCAAAATATTGCTAATGTTAAAAACGAATTACAAGCGAATATTAACAAGGTAGATGTTAAGGTAGATGCTAATAGTAAAGCTATCAACAACTTGACTGTTAACGTTAACAATAACAGCAAGTCTATTGCTGACTTGTCTAAACAAGTTAACGAAAACACTAAAAATATCACTTTCAACAATACTATTGCGATAGAAAACCGTAAACTTATCGGCGATAACAAAAAAGACATCAATGATAATAAAAAAGCTATCGAAGAGTTGAAAGGTAAAGTTGGTACTACTATCAACAACATCAACACAACAATTGATAATAAGATTAATGAAAACAACACTAAGATTATTAATCAAATCAATAAAGATGTAGACATTAAAATTGATAATAGTAAAACAAATATTATCAATACAGTAAACACTAATATTGATAATAAAATCAACGCTAATAACACAGTTATTAACGCTAACATTGATAATAGCATTAAACAAAATAATGTCGAAATCAATAAGACAATCAAAAATGAAATTAATGCTAACAACACAACTATTATCAATAAAGTGAATGCTGATGTTGATGCTAAGATTAATAATGTTAACACTACAATTAACAATGTAAACACTAAGGTTGACGGCAATACAACTAAAATAGAATTTAATAATAATCGTATTAATACTATTCTTGACGCTATGAGCAACCATGAAGGTCGTTTACAAGCTGTAGAAAATGATGTTAAGAACATTAAGACTGATTTGAGCAATACTACAAATCAAGTTAATATCAATACAAAGGATATTGCTGATTTGAAGGGTAAAGTTGGTCAAAATATTGGTAATGTTCAAGTAGATATTAATAATATTAAAAACGATATTACAAACATCAATAAAAAGATTGATCAAAACGACATCGCTATCAATACAAAAGTAGATAATAAAGTTAATGAAATCAATACTAAGATCGATAATAAGGTTACAGAAATCAATACTAAGATTGACAACAAAGTAATTGCTATTGATCAAAAAATTGATAACAAAGTAACTGAAATCAATGCAAATATTGATAACAATGTAAATATTATTAACAAAAAAATCGATAATAATGTAAATATTATCAATACAAAAATTGATAATAATAATATTACTATCAACAAAAAAGTTGATAATAAAGTAAACGAAATCAATACTAAGATTGATAACAAGGTTAACGAAATTAATGCTAAGATTGATAAGAACGATGTAACTATCAATACGAAGGTAGATAATAAAGTTAATGAAATCAACGCTAAGATTGATAATAAAGTAACTGAAATCAACACAAACATTGATAACAAGGTTAATGAAATCAATACGAAGATTGATAACAATGTTATCGACTTGAGCAAGAAAATAGATGCTAATATCGTTGATGTTAACAAGAAAATTGATGCTAATACAACAGCAATCAATAATGTTAATGTTCGTGTAGATGGTGTTAAAGGTGATGTAGCTGGTCTTACTAAACGCGTAGATCGTCATGACGAACGTTTAGACTACTTGCAAGGCAATATTGAAGATAACTCCACACGTATTAGTGCTAATGAAGATGATATCAAGAAATTAAAAGGCCAAATTGGTACAACAATCACTAATGTTGAAAATACAATCAATGCTAAGATTGAAGCCAATAACACAGTGATTAGAAATGATATCAACACTGCAATCACTAATAACAACACTGTTATCAATAAGAACATCGAAACAGCTATCAATAATAACAATACAGTAATCAATAATAATATTGAAACTGCTATTGCTAACAACAATACTACAATTCTTAATAAAGTTGATAAAAACATCGATGTAAAAATCAACGAAAATAACAAACAAATCAACAATACAATCAATACTAAGATTGGTGAAGTGAACGTTAAGATTGATGGCGTTAAAGGCGACTTGGATGGCCTTAAAGGTCGCGTAGATCGTCATGATCAACGTTTAGATTACTTAGAAGGCAATGTTGTAGATAACTCTACACGCATTAGTGCTGTTGAAGATAATGTAAATGTTAATACTACTAACATTGCAAACAATACTAAGAATATCAATATCAATGCTAAAGCTATCGATGAATTGAAAGGTCAAGTAGGTAAATCCTCTACTGTTATCAACGATATTAAAAATCAAATCACTAATATCAACGGTAAGGTAGAAAATAACACTACTAATATCACAAATAATACTAAGAACATCGCTATTAATGCACAAGCTATCGTGGATAATAGCAAACGCATCAACGAAACAAATGTTAAGGTAGAAAATAATACTACTAACATTGCGAACAATACTAAGAACATCGCTGTTAATGCACAATCTATCGTAGATAATAGTAAACGCATCAATGAAACAAATGTTAAGGTAGAAAATAATACTACTAACATTGCGAACAATACTAAGAACATCGCTGTTAATGCACAAGCTATCGTAGATAATAGTAAACGTATCAACGAAACAAATGTTAAAGTAGATGCTAATGCAGCAGCTATCGTAGATAATAGTAAACGTATCAATGAAACAAATGTTAAAGTAGATGCTAATACAACAGCTATTAATAATGTGAATGTAAAAGTTGCTGGTATTAAAGGCGATTTAGATGGCTTAACTAAACGGGTAGATCAAAATACAAAAGATATTAATGTAGCTGGCACAATTGCTCTTGAAAACCGTAAGTTTATCGGCGACAACAAGGTTGCTATTGAAAATAATACTAAGAATATCAATATCAACGCTAAAGCTATTGATGAATTGAAAGGCAAAGTAGGTCAATCCTCTACAGTTATCAACGATATTAAAACTCAAATCACTAATATCAATGGTAAGGTAGAAAATAATACTACTAACATCACAAATAATACTAAGAACATCGCTGTAAACGCACAGGCTATTGTAGATAATAGTAAACGCATCAACGAAACAAATGTTAAGGTAGAAAATAATACTACTAACATTGCAAACAATACTAAGAACATCGCTGTTAACACA